>CAXTJC010000532.1:0-2010 GCA_964244225.1 uncultured Acidobacteriaceae bacterium | reverse complement strand
CGGTGAGACCCGGGGCAAGGCCGGTGATGCGGGCGGCGATCCAGGCTTGCGGCGTGATGGTGATCTCAGCTGTGCCGGCGCGCTGGGCGTTGCGGATGCGTCTGGCGGCGTGCTGAACGGAGGCGGCGGCGCCGGGAGTTGTGGCTCCGAGGTCAAACCAGGTCTTTTCCTTTTCGACATCGCCGACGAACTTGGCGCGAACGTGGGAGCCGGTACGCATGAGGCCAGGGCATACGGTGGTGACGCGGACGCCCTTGACACGGAGTTCAGCGTGCAGGCCTTCGGAGTAGCCGGTAAGGGCGAATTTACTTGCGGTGTAGGGCAGAAGGTGTGGGACGGCCATCTTGCCGCCGATCGAGGAGATGTTGACGATGGAGGCGCGGCGGCCATGAAGACCTTCGAGCGAAGGTTGCGCGAGAAGATAGGGAAGGGCGGCCTGCGTGGTGTAGAGGGCGGTGAAAAAGTTGTTTTTCATCGCGGACTCGAAGGCTTCGATGGGCTGATCTTCGATGGGCCCGACCTCGATGACGCCGGCCGAGTTGATGAGGACGTCGATACGCTCGAGGTGGCCGATCGCACGCTCGATCATCGCTTTAGCGGCGGCGGCGTCGGAGAGATCAGCGGGAAGCAGGAGGATGTCGTTGGGGTTGGTGACAGCGTCGGTGGCGAGCAGGGCGCTGCGGGCTTCCTCAAGGTGAGACTGGCTGCGTGAGACCAGGATGAGGCGAGCGCCGGCGCGGCCGTAGACGCGGGCGAGCTCGAGACCGAGGCCCGAGGCGCCGCCGGTGATGAGGACGATCGGACGATGTCTGCTGGCGGGCTCGGGACGCGGGCGGAGAAGCCAGGCGGCGGTCAGGGCGGAGAGGGCTACGGTGATCTGGGTAGCGCGCGCGGCGTTGAAGGTGGACATGTGAGGTGTGATGCAGGATTGCCGGCTGCGTTCCCGATGCGCTGCCCTCCCGCAGAGCGGGTACACTCGGTCTGCGGGAGTGTGTGAGGGCAGAGGGATGGCAACGCGGCGTAAGAGCAAAGGGGCGTACATGATCTCGGCGGTAGCAGAGATGTACGAGATTCATCCGCAGACGCTGCGGCTCTATGAGCGGGAGGGGCTGCTGCGGCCGTCGCGGTCGGACGGGAACACACGGCTGTATACGGATGAGGATCTGGAACGGCTGGAGTTCATTCTGAATCTGGCGCGCGATCTGGGCGTGAACATTGCGGGAATCGCGATTGTGCTGCAGATGCGCGAGCGGATGGAGGAGATGAACCGGCAGATGCAGGGCTTTGTGGACTACGTGCGGACGGAGATGCTGAGCCGCATGCAGGGCTACGGGCAGATGCAGGAGGCGGGCCTGGTGCCGGTGGGGCGGCCCATGGTGGTGCCGCCAGTTGCGGAAGGCAGAGCGGTAGGGGTGAAGATGGCTGGAGTGAAGATGGCTGGACCAAGGGGGACCGTCGTGAAGGCGGCAGGCGTAAAGGTATCGGTGACGAAGAAGCGGGCGGCGCGGTAGGCGATGCGGCAAGGACTGGCAAGGAGTCTGTTCTGGGTGGCAGCTGTCGGCACGGTGACGTCCACGATCTATAGCGCGATGGTGATGGTGGCGGCGGTTCGGTTTGGGCGGAGAAAGCGGCGTGAGGATCGGCAACCGGCCGTGTATCTGCCGCCGGTCAGTGTCCTGAAGCCGCTGCACGGGGCGGAGCCGGGACTAGAAGAGAGCTTGCGGCGATTTTTTGTGCAGGAGTACCCAGAGTATGAGGTGATCTTCTGCGCGCGGCACGAGAGTGACGCAGGATTGCAGCTGGCGCGGCTGGTTGCGGTCGAGTATCCGGGTGTGCCGGCGCGGTTTATCGCTTGCGGCGAGCCTCAGTTTCCGAACGCCAAGATGTGGTCGTTGGCGGTGCTGAGCGAAGCGGCCCGCTACGAGACGCTGGTGACGAGCGACGCGGCCGCGCGCGTCGCGCCGGACTATCTGCGGCGATCTGTGCAGGTGCTGGCGGACGGGCGCACGG
>CAXTJC010000531.1:0-2013 GCA_964244225.1 uncultured Acidobacteriaceae bacterium | reverse complement strand
CAGCAGACGTCGGTGAGCGGGTCCTTGACCGCCGGCATCGGATGTGGCAGGTTCGCGAGCTCGTCCAACAATATTCCGCCGCAGCTGCTTGGAATCTGGTCCACGCCGTGGCGCGCCGCCTTCACGGTGGGCGCGAATCTCGACTACAACTTCTACCCGAACCTCGCGTTCCGGGTGGCGCCGACGTATATCGGAACCACGTTCGATGGATCGCCCTACCAGGGCGTGCAGACGGTGCATGGCTCGATACAGAACAATTTTGGCCTGAATATCGGGATTGTGTATCGGCTGGGGCGGCAGAAGTAGCGGCGTCAGCCTCCCTGAAACTTTTGGAAAGGCCGGCTATCCGGCACGTCGTGTCTCGCCTGACTTCGCGCGTAATCTCTCCCGTTGCACGCGAATCCGGAGCCGCAGGCGAGCCGTCTCTTCGCGGTGGCAGAGCAGGCAGAGGGTGCGGAGGTTGTCGAGATCGCACTGGCCGCCGCCCTCGGCCACAGGCGTGATGTGATCGGCGTCCCAGAGCGATCGTCGGGCGCGGATCGATCGCATGCCATAGACGCGCAGGCCTTCCTCCCGAGCCGTGCCGCGGGCGCGTTTCAGCGCGGCGAAGATGGTGACGGTATCGGCGGCACAGAGGGCGCAGCGGCCTCTATCGCGGCTGAAGACCTGGTCGCGCAGGTAGCCGGGATCGGACCGCAGCCGCCACTGGTGCACGCAGTAGCTGGAGCAAAAGGTGCGCCGGCGCCTGGCCAGAATCTCGAGATCGCACCAGCGGCAGAGCGGCAGGCCATTCGGCCCGCGGCGCGGATCGGCCGTGCGAGAGGCTCGGCCTGCCTCGGCCAGGGTTCGGGCTGGATGGGATCGCATCATCGGCTTCCTGTGCGAGGTTAATCGTTCCGCATAAGGCTGTGGAGTAGCCGCGCGGGTGCCTCCCTGCCCTGCTCCCTTTCCTGCAGCGCAGAGTGGCTGCGAGATCAGCCTGCGGCATCCTAGAAGCACGGCTCACGACGAAAGGTGCTTTATGGCAAAGCTCGAATCCGCAATGATCTCCCTGGGCACGCAGGCTCCGCCGTTTGAACTTGAAGATGTCCTCTCCGGCGCCGCGGTCGGGCGGGATGACGTGCTCGCCGGCAAGCAGGGGCTGCTGGTGCTCTTCGTGTGCGCGCACTGCCCGTACGTGAAGCACATTGAGGCTGAACTGGGCCGCATCGGCCAGGACTTCGGCGAGCGCATCGGCATCGTCGCCATTCAGCCGAACGATATTACACAGTACCCGGAGGATGGGCCTGACGGCATGCGCGCGCAGGCCCAGCGACTGGGCTGGAGCTTTCCCTATCTGCTCGACAGCACGCAGGAGGTTGCTCGCAGCTATGACGCGGTGTGCACGCCGGATATCTTCCTCTTCGACGGGAGCGCGCGGTTGGCGTATCGCGGCCAGCTGGATAGCTCGCGGCCGCGCCGGAAGGATGCGGGCAATGATATTCCGGTGACGGGCGAGGATCTTCGCGCGGCGCTCAATGCGATGCTTGCCGGCTCAGAGCCTGTGACGGAGCAGAGAGCCGGCATCGGCTGCAGCATCAAGTGGCGGGCTGCCTAAACACTCCATGTGCAGTAAGGCTCGGCGAGATCAGAGCCGGTATTGCTCGTCGCTGACCTGCTCCATCCAGTCCACGGCCTTGCCGTCCACTCGTTCCTGAATGGCGATGTGGGTCATGGCAGTAGTCGGAGTCGCCCCGTGCCAGTGCCTCTCTCCGGGCGCAAACCAGACGACGTCGCCCGGACGAATCTCCTCAACCGCACCGCCCTCCCTCTGCGCCCAGCCGCAGCCGGCCGTAATCAGCAGGGTTTGCCCGAGCGGATGGGTATGCCACGCGGTCCGCGCTCCCGGCTCAAACGTGACGCTGACGCTGCCAACCTGCGCCGGCTCCGGCGCCTGGAACAGCGGGTCGATACGAACTGTGCCGGTAAACCAGTCTGTTGAACCTTTGCCGGACGGCTGCGAGCCAATGCGTC
>CAXTJC010000530.1:0-2048 GCA_964244225.1 uncultured Acidobacteriaceae bacterium | reverse complement strand
AGCGCTCGGACTGTGCGGCGCTGGCCGGCAAGAGCACGGTGAACCGCTTCGGGTTGTACGCACGCGGGGGTGTCGGTTCGTATCACAAGATCCGGGCGCGCCCCGAGATGATCGAGGGTCTGTTCGTGGATCTGTTCCTGGAGGCGCACGGTGAGGCCCCTGAACAGATCGTGCTGGATCTGGATGCGACGGACGATCCGCTGCACGGGCACCAGGAGGCTCGCTTCTTTCACGGCTATTACGACGGGTACTGCTACCTGCCGCTGTACATCTTCTGCGGTGAGCATCTGCTGTGCGCGAAGCTCAGAGGCTCGAACATCGATGGGGCAGCCGGGGCGCGCGAGGAAGTGGAACGCATCGTGCAGCAGATCCGCGGCAAGTGGCCCACGGTGCGCATCATCCTGCGGGCCGACTCTGGGTTCTGTCGCGAGGAGCTGATGGGCTGGTGCGAGCAAAACGCGGTGGATTATGTGTTCGGGCTTGCCCGTAACAGTCCCCTGGTGCGTGCGATCGGGGCCGAGCTGGCGGAGTCGAAGGCCGAGTCGCAGCAGACAAAGAAGCCGGCGCGACGCTTCAAGGATCTCACCTACAGCACGCGCAAGACCTGGAGCCGCGCGCGGCGCGTGGTGGCCAAGGCCGAGCATACCGGCGACAAATCCAATCCGCGTTTTATCGTTACCTCCCTCTCGATGCACGAGCAGCCGATGCGCGAGTTGTACGAGAAGCTCTACTGCGCGCGCGGGGAGATGGAGAACAGAATAAAAGAAGCGCAGCTCAATCTGTTCGCCGATCGGCTCTCGACCGAGACCTTCAGAGCCAACCAGCTGCGTCTGTGGCTCTCATCGGCCGCCTACGTGCTGATGCACGCGCTGCGGCGGATCGGACTGGCCGGCACGAGTCTGGCGCGCGCGTGTGCGCACACCATCCGGTTGCGCCTGTTGAAGATCGGTGCGGTGGTGAAAGTGAGCGTGCGGCGCGTGAAGCTTGCCTTGAGCGAGGCGTGTCCCAATCAGCGCGAGTTCCTTGCCGCCTTCCACGCCCTGGACGCCGCGGCGCGCTAAGCCGCACCCCACGAACCAGAGAACAGCAACCTTCACCCACCGCAACGAAACTGCCCCTCGCGAAGCGGCAGCGCATACCTACCCTCAAAGATGACCCAAAATGACTCGCCCCACGCCCCCGAACCGAGCGCACCTGCCCGGTCACCGACGCCTCCGGCGCGCCGGAAATACTGGGCGCGTATGAGAAATGGCGGCTAGAGCGCCGTGGCGCCGCCGTCGATGCTGATGTCGGTCGCCGTGACCCAACTCGACTCGTCCGAGGCCAGGTAGACGGCGCACCACGCGATATCCTCCGGCTGCCCCAGACGCTTGAGCATCATTCTGCTGCGCACCTGCGCCTCGAATCCGGGGACCGAGTCCAGCACCGGCTGGGTGGCGCCGGTGACGATCAAGCCCGGCGAGATGCTGTTGGCACGGATGCCGTGCGCGGCGCCTTCCAGCGCCAACTGGCGCGTCATGGCCAGCACTCCGCCTTTGCCCGCGCAGTGCGCCAGCGCCGGTGACCCCGGCAACGCCACATAGGCGTTCGCCGATGCGAAGTTGATGATGGACCCGCCACCGCGGCTCACGAAGTGTGGCCAGGCCGCCTTGCAGGCGAGAAAGACGACATCCAGTTCTCCGACCAGCGTGGCCTTCCACTGTGACACGTAATCCATCTCTTCGATCCACGCAAAGGCCGCGAAGGCTGCGGCGTTGACCAGGATATCGATGCCGCCGAATCGTTCGACGGTACCGCTGACGAGCGATTCGACCTGCTGCTGATCGCTCAGGTCACAGGGGGGCGTGCTTTCAAAGGGCAACTGCTCCCTGCCGGCTTCCGCCAGGGTCGCCTCGGCTGAACCTGCGTGGATGTCGCAGCCCATGACCCGGGCGCCATGGCGGGCAAACATGAGTGCACAACCCTTGCCAATGCCGCTGCCGGTGCCGGTGACCAGCGCGACCTTTCCCGCAAGACGGTTAGATAATGCATTCATTGTCTGACTCCTC
>CAXTJC010000529.1:0-2052 GCA_964244225.1 uncultured Acidobacteriaceae bacterium | reverse complement strand
CTCCTGCATCGCAACCGGCGCGTAGCCAGCGCTAAAAAACGCATCGCCACCCGCGGTCCCCTCGCTGGCCGCGCCGTCCCGCGTCACGCGAACCCGGTCGCCCACCCGCTCCAGCACATCGTGCAGCTCGCTCGTGCGCGAAGAGCTTCCCTCCGTCATGAAGCGTAGCGGCCGCAGGTTCGCATCGGCCTCGAACGTGGTCTTCAGCGGAACCTTGGTCCCGCGGTCCGTAAACAAAAACTCGTCCCGCAGCTCCAAGCGATCCCCGCCGGCGCCTGCAAGCGTATACGTCTCCCGCCCTATCGCCTTCGCAAATTTGTACAGTCGAAACGCTCCGCGCTCTTCAGCCGAAGTGAAACCAAATGCGTTACAGGTTGCCAGCAGCACCAATCCGACTCGAAGCATCACGCAGGTCAACCGTTTCATGCTGCTACTCTACAATCCAAGCGATCGCATCCACGCCGCCATCGCAGGAAAATACCGTGCCGCCGCTCGCATAGGCAAACCTCCGCCTGCTACCCTCTCCGACATGCACCTTCGCCGATCTGCCCTCCTCGCAGCCGCTTTCGCCTGCCCGCTCTTTACCGCCGCCATCCACGCGCAGACCCACACCATCCAGCGCAACGAGGTCAACCTCTCGGACGCCAGCCGCGCCAAGCTCCACACTCTTGAGAGCCTGACCTCGCTCCCGGCCGACGAGTGGCGCATGCACGTCGGCGACCTGCCCCACGGCGAGGACACCGCGCTCGACGACTCCGCCTGGGAGCAGGTCAAGGCGCCCTACGAAGGCTCCACAGAAGCCACCTGGTTTCGCCGCCGCGTCACCGTTCCCAAGGCCCTGCACGGCTACGACATCTCCGGCTCGCGCGTCTCGTTCCAGTTCCGCGCCGACGCCAACGGCCCCATGCCGCAGATCATCTACTTCAACGGCCGCCGCGTCGCGCTCGGCGACGACCTCGAGCCCATCGTTCTCTTCGAGCCCGCAAAGCCCGGCGACACCGTCGAAATAGCCGTCAAGCTGCTCCACACCGTCGACGTCAAACGCTTTCGCGGTGCCACCCTGCGCATCGAGCCCCTCACACCCGCCAGCGGCAAAACAGCGCGTCCCAGCCCGCAGCGCCCGGATCCCGAGGACATCCGCATAGAGGCCATCACCGCGGCCAACATCCTGCCCTCGCTCCCCACCCCGCGCAAAGACCTCCTGCCCAAGGTCGAGCAGGCCATCGCGGACATCGACACCAACGCGCTCGCCGCCTCCAACCAGGCCGCCTTCGACGCCTCCCTCCGCAAGTCCCAGGCCGTCCTCGACACGCTGCGCCCCGAGATCGAAAAGGCCAACATCACCCTCACCGGCAACTCACACATCGACGCCGCCTGGCTCTGGCCCGAGAGCGAGACCATCGATGTCGTCAAGCGCACCTTCTCGACCGCGCTGCAGCTGATGAGCGAGTACCCCAACTACACCTACACCCAGTCCGCCGCGCAGTACAGCGAGTGGATGGCCGACAAATATCCCAAGCTCAACGAGCAGATCAAGCAGCGCATCAAGGAAGGCCGGTGGGAGATCGTCGGCGGCATGTGGGTCGAGCCCGACCTCAACCTGCCCGGCGGCGAGTCGCTCGTGCGCCAGCTGCTCGTCGGCCAGCGCTACTTTCAGAAGGAATACGGCGTCACCGCCCGCATCGGCTGGAACCCGGACTCGTTTGGTTACAATTGGCAGCTCCCCCAGATCTACAAGCGCTCCGGCCTGGACTACTTCGTCACTCAGAAGATGCACTGGAACGACACCAACCAGCTCCCCCTGCGCCTCTTCTGGTGGCAGTCCCCCGACGGCTCCAAAGTCCTCACCTACTTCCCCACCGACTACGCCTGGACCAACGTCAACCCCACGCGCCTCTCCGCCAACTTCGCCGAATCCGCCGCCCGCAACCCCGGCACCTTCGAGCACCTCGACCTCTTCGGCGTAGGCGACCACGGCGGCGGCCCCACCCGCGCCATGCTCGACCAGGCCGACCACTGGATCGCCGCCAGCACCACCTCTACTTCGTCATC
>CAXTJC010000528.1:0-2062 GCA_964244225.1 uncultured Acidobacteriaceae bacterium | reverse complement strand
CACGCAGGAGGTAGGCGACACCTGGATCTACGGCATTCCGAGCGATCCGCCGAAGGTCGCCCGCTATCGCGAGGCCGCGCGCCTCCGACAGGATTGGCTCCGCAAACGCAGCTTTGTCGCAGGCGACGCCACCGATCGCCAGCTGCTCCGCCGGCTGCTGCTCTCGGTCGAGCACACCTGGGGAACCGACACCAAGAGCTATCTCGACAACCAGCACTATCGGCCGGCAGACCTCACTGCCGTCCTCGATCAACCCGGCTATCGCACCATGGAGACGAGCTGGCAGGAGAAGCGCGATGATCTCGACGCGGGCATCGCGACGCTTCCCGAAGCGCTGCGCACGGAGGCGACCACGCGCCTGGCCAGCCTGACGCCCGCCGCTCCATCGACGGCGGGCATGAGCAAGCTTGATCTTCACGCAGCAATTGAGAACAGGCACTTCAGCCTGACGATCGACCCGAACACGGGCGCCATCATCAGCCTCATCCGTCGTGCAGGCGGAGGTCTTCCGGCTCGCAACTGGGCTTCTGCGGAAGCTCCGCTCGCGCTCTTCACTTACCAGACTCTCTCTGCCGCCGACTTCGCCGGCTACATCGACCGCTACGTCCAGATCAAGGCAGACTGGGCGCCGCGCGACTTCGGCAAGCCCGGCATCGAAGCCTTCAACGCACAATCCCGCGAGTGGCAGCCGAAGCTGCTGCAAGGCTGGACGGTCCGTAAGGGAGCCGAACAGCGCATCGTTCTCCACCTCCGCATCGACGACCGCGAGGCCGAAGCGAGCGGCAACGTGGCGTGGCCCGCAGATCTCTACCTCGAGCTGACCCTGGCTGACGATGACCCTTCTCTTCATCTTCGGCTGACGCTCCTCGGCAAGCGCGCAAACCGGCTAGCCGAAGCCATGTGGCTTACCTTCAGGCCACCGGCGATCGATGCTCATCGCTCGACGCTCAACAAGGTAGACGAGACGTTCGCGATCGACGATGTGGTGCGCGGCGGCGGTCGCGCCATGCATGCCATTCACGATCGCATCTCGCTTGCACACCGCGAGAGCGGCCGTCCGCTCCAGATCGTCACGCTGGATGCTCCCGTCATTGCTCTCGGGCAGCGGTCGCCGCTGAACTTCTCGCCGCAGCTTCCATCGCTGCAGGAGGGCGTTCACGTAAGCCTCTACAACAACGCCTGGGGCACCAACTATCCGCAGTGGGCGAGCGGCGACTGGTCTTACAGGTTTACGCTGACGCCCTGACGGTTGGCCGGGCGATCGCCTCCTTTGCCGGATACTGGAAGAGGATGCAAGCCGCTCAACCATCTCGCACCGCGCTGCGCGTAGCCCTGCGCCGCGCCGCGCATCAGCTCTACGACGCGCCGCCGCTGGTGCTCGCCGATCCCATCGCCGTCCGCATCCTCGGTGCAACCTACGCCGACGAACTTCGCCGCACACCAGCGCCTGAACCCGACCGCAAGCAGCGTCCTTACTCCGTCGGGCTTCGCGCCTTCCTCGTTGCGCGCAGCCGCTATGCCGAAGATCAGCTTGCCGCGGCGGTCGCACGCGGCGTGACGCAGTACGTTCTACTGGGCGCCGGTCTCGACACCTTCGCCCATCGCAGTCCGCACCAGGACCTCAACATCTTCGAGGTCGATCATCCGGCGACCCAGGCATGGAAGCGGGAGCTGCTGCTCAGCAGCGGTCTTCCCTCTCCGCGCAACCTCACGTATGTTCCCGTCGACTTCGAGTCGCAGTCCCCTGCCGTGCAGCTTGAGGAGGCAGGTTTCGATGGCGTGAGGCCAGCCTTCTTCGCCTGGCTTGGCGTCGTCCCTTATCTAACGCTCGAGGCCTTTCGCGCTACGGTCAGCTTCATCAGCACACAGGCGCCGGGAAGCGGCGTGGTGCTGGACTATAGCCAGCCGCGCCACGTCCTGCCGCCGCACGAGCAGCTTGCCCACGACTCGCTTGCCGCACGCGTTCGGCTTGCAGGCGAGCCCTTCCAGCTCTTCTTCACGCCACAGCAGATGGCCGCGGAACTGACCTCGTTCCACTCCAGCGAGGACCCCGGCGCCCCCG
>CAXTJC010000527.1:0-2079 GCA_964244225.1 uncultured Acidobacteriaceae bacterium | reverse complement strand
CGAGGCCTGCAGCTGCGTCTTCATGTCCATGATGACCTCGGTGTCGATCTCGCTGAGCAGCTGGTCGCCGAGGTAGGGCAACAGGTACAGGCGACCGAGGGCCTTGTAGTCCGCCACCGTCGATGGCCGCAGATCCGAGCTCGCGAGCTCGTGCGCGGCGAACTTGGCCCACAGGTCGGCGAACGTCGCGTCTTGACGCTCCCAAAACTTGCCGGACTTTGCCTGTGGCGCGATCTGCTCCGCGTAGGCCTGGGCCGCGGCCTTCGCTCGGGCGCCGGCGCCGAATGTCTTGATGGAGCGCTGCCGCTTGCCGGCGACCGTGGTGGAGACATCGCACACCCAGGCGCCGCGCCAATATCGAACATTCACGCTCATAGATGCCTCCTCACTTGGTTTTCGCAGCCGGCTTTGCCGCCGGATCGATGGTTGGTTGGGCCGGCTTGCTTCGTTGCCGACGTTTGCGTTCGACGCTACCTAGGCGCTTCTTTTCGGCCTCATGGATCTGGCAAAAATTGCGCGTCGGTTTGCTCGAGAGCCTCTCCGGCACCAGCCAAAAGCGGCCGCACCCTTCGGCGTGGCAGCGGCAAAGCGCCTCGCCATACGGACGGTTCTTGGCGAGTGCCAATGCGAGTGCAAAATTAAGTGCGTCTGAAATGCTGTCGCAGTGGATCCGCTCTGTGATGGCGAGTTCTCCGCCTGGACCTTCGAGGGTCACATCTATCGTTTCGCCCTTTAGCGGTCCCGTCGTGGGCTTTCCCTTCGTGGTCCGAGGCTCGCCTGCATTCCGAAAGGAGAGTGCCTTGTGTACGTGACCCGTAAGCAAAGCTGGCAACTGCTCCGCCGCGATCGTGAGCGCCACCGTGCGATGCGGTACCGGCTCCGCTGGTCTATTGAATCGCGCGGCTTCCCTCTCCAATTCTTTGGGCGGGAAGAGAATCGAGGCACGCTCTCGGACCGCGACGCGCTCTTCGACAAACGCACGCAGTGCTGCCAGCCGATATGTGGAGACGCGCTCAGCTCCATCGTTCAGCAAACCCAAAAGCGCCTCAACGCGTTCCCGCTCTGAGCCGCAATCAATCTCACCCAATTCGCGATCCGGGCCGCCGCGCTGCGCAAGCACCGACATCAATCGCTTTGCGGTACGCCGATCAAGCAAAACTGGCAAATGCGGTTGTGTCACGCTTTCTCTCATATCGCGTGACTATACGGCGACCTACTCGGGATTACAACATCGCTCCCCGGTGCTGCACACCGGCTACTTGGAGTTTACTTATGACGGCTGAAACCGAGCACGAGGAGTGGTTGACCATTCCCGAGGCCTTTCCCAAGCTCACGAGGCATTTCCGTACGCAAGCCGCATTGCGATACCACCTACGTAGGCGCGAGACGAACGGTCTGACCGCTGCAGGCGCTGTGCGCAAGTCGCCTTTCGGAATGCTCTTGATCAGCCCAACCCGTATATCGCGGTGGGCGCTCGGCGAAGATACACAAGCCGCGGCTTAAGCGATGACCGCGCGCATCCTCCGATTCGAGCGTCGACCTGCGGGAGTGGTCGCCATCTGCATCTGCTGCAGCGGTCACTTTCGATCCCGCACGCCGCGGCATCGCAACTGCCTTGATTGCTACCGCTGGAGCCGTGCGATCGCGTTCTGGCGACTCGCGGATGCCGCCTTTCGCGATGTACGTGCCGGTGGCTCACGGTGAGCGCCGCGGACAAGGTCCTCGAGCGCCTGCAGCGCGTAAGGCAGACCCGGCCCGACAACTACATCGCGGCATGCCCGTGCTGTCAGTCGCGCGAGGGGCGCCCGTTGAGCATCCGATCGAAGGACGACGGCCGCGTGCTGATTCACGCCTTCTGCGGCTGCGAGACCGAGAACGTGCTCGCCGCGCTCGACCTGGGCCTCGAGGATCTGTTCGAACAGCGCCTGGCGCACCATCTGCCTCCGATCCGCGGCGGCTTCACGGCGCGCGAGCTGCTCGAGCTCAATGCCCACGAAGCGAATGTGGTGTCGGTCCTCGCGTGCGATGCCCAGACTCGGCCGCTCACCGCTCAGGAGCTTTCCCGATTGATGCAGGCCG
>CAXTJC010000526.1:0-2079 GCA_964244225.1 uncultured Acidobacteriaceae bacterium | reverse complement strand
TTCGTTCACGTCTTCCATCGTCGCCATAATCATCCCGTGCACGATCAGCTTCTTCCCCCGAAACATCGCATGCGACCCCGGCCATGGATAAAAGCCACGCCATCGGTTACAGATCTCCTGCGCCCTTCGCATGAAGTCAATCCGCCCCTCGTCGCGCGTCAGAATCGGAGCCAGCGACGCCCTGGCATGATCCTGCGCCACCGCATGCACCGTGCCCGCCTCCAGGCCATGGAGCGTCTCCACCAGCAGCTCCGCCCCCACCTCCGCCAGCACCGGAAACATCTCGCTCGCCATCGCCGTATGCGGGATCGCCACCTCGCGCGCCAGCAGCATCGGCCCGGTATCGAGCCCGGCCTCGAGCCGCATCGTCGTCACACCCGTCACCCGCTCGCCCAGCGCCACAGCCCACTGCACCGGAGCCGCGCCGCGATACTTCGGCAGCAGACTCCCATGCACATTGATATTGCCAAACCGCGGCAGCGCCAGCATCCAGTCCGGAACGATCCGTCCATACGCCACCACCACGATCGCATCCGGCATGAGCGACTCCAGATTCGCCCGAAACTCCTCATTCCGCTTAATTCGTTCCGGCTGCGTCACCCGCAGCCCTCTCTCCCCCGCCGCCAGCTTCACCGCCGGAGCCTGCATCGCCAGCCCGCGCCCCGAGGCCCGGTCCGGCTGCGTCACCACTAACAAAACCTCATGGCCCGCCGCCAGCACCGCCAGCAAACTCGGCACCGCAAACTCCGGCGTTCCACAAAACACAATCCTCAACCGCTCACCTCGCCCCTGCCCGTACTCAATCAGCATTCCCTACGCCGCGTAAGCTACTACCCGCCACAAATACCGCAAAGCGGTCGAGAACGCTACGAAGTACCGAAGCACCTACCACTCGCCGTTCTTTTGCAGCTTCTTGATCTTGCGCAGCACCATCTCCCGCTTCAACCGGCTGATCCGGTCGATAAACAACACACCATCCAGATGATCGATCTCATGCTGCAGCGCCCGCGCCAGCAGCTCCTCGCCCTCCACCTCAAACCACTCGCCATTCACATCCTGCGCCCGCACCTTTACCCACGCCGATCGCTGCACCTTCTCGCGGATCTCCGGCAGACTCAGACATCCTTCCTCTTCCACCTGCCTACCCGTTCCCTCCACGATCTCCGGATTGATCAGCGCGATCTTGTCTTTCGGATTCTTCTTGAAGCTCACATCGATCACAGCAATACGCTTGCCGATCGAGATCTGCGGCGCCGCCAGCCCTATCCCCTGCGCCGCGTACATCGACTCAAACATTTCGTCCACCAGCGTCTCCAGCTCTTTATCGAACGCCGTGACCTCGTCCGCCCGTCTAGCCAACACCGGCTCCGGATACTTCACCACCTCGTGAATCGTCATCGCCTTCTTTGCCACTGCCCTACTCCCTCATATCGGCCCTCCGGCCGCAAACTTGAATCGCGCTCAGTCCTGTACCGCATTGACCCGCCATTTTCATCCCGCAGGGATCTGCTGTTGTCCGTCCTGCGCAGTCCCATGGCACTCCGGAACCATAGCCTCATCTCCCAGCAACTCCCCGCAACAACTCAATACGCCCGAATCTGCTGCGCATACCCCTCAAAGTTCCGCCGCATCTCCCCCAGCGAGTCCCCGCCAAACTTATCGATCACCAGCCGCGCCACTGTCAGCGCCACCATCGCCTCCGCCGCCACCCCCGCCGCCGGCACCACGCACACATCCGACCGCTCATACGCCGCCTTCACCGGCTCCCGCGTCTCAAAACTGACCGACCCGAGCGGCCGCCGCAGCGTCGAAATCGGCTTCAGATACCCGCGCACCACCACATCCTCCCCATTCGAAATGCCACCCTCAATCCCTCCTGCATTATTCCGCTCCCGCGAAAACCGCGTAAACCGCCCCGCCCCATTCTCCCCAACCAACTCGTCCCCACGAACCGGGCCGCCAACGCCCTCCCCCCTATACCCGATAGCATCGTGCACCGCCGACCCTAGCGACTCCGCCGCCGTCACCCCGCGCCCGGGCTCCACCGCCTTCACCGCCTGCAGACTCATCACCGCCCGC
>CAXTJC010000525.1:0-2102 GCA_964244225.1 uncultured Acidobacteriaceae bacterium | reverse complement strand
AAGAAAGCTCGTGCCATTTTCTCTCAAGGAAAATGGCCTTCACAGCAGGCGAACACCACAGCATCAGGAGAAATGCTCTAAAGGGTTGACTCGATCTCGAAGCCCCATGCCTCAAGCAGCGCCTCAGGGATGTACTTCGAGTTCTTGTTACGGCGAGCCCACTCCCGCAGACGCGTCGATCGAACGTATTGATCTGGCGTCAGTTTGTACTCTTTGACGACCTGCTCAAAGGACGTAATGGTCGGAACAACCGGCCCGATCGGCTCCGGCTTTCCCCAATTTGGATTTCCGCGACGTTTTGCCATTGACTATATCTTCCTTGCTTAATACATCTTCTGCATTCGATGTTTCGACTGTAGATCCGCTTCTTCATTCTAAAGCATCTCTCCCGGCATGGCGGCGAACGCTCCCAGTCAGGATTGGAGCCCGATTGAGGCTTTCCGGGCCGCACCAGATATGGTGCAGGCCTGTGCAGGGAAAGAGCGCCTGCCTCGTGCGAAAATTGAGGTGGATCCGTCGATGAATCTCACCTCCCTGCTCTCCCAGAACTTCGGCTTTAAGGCATTTCGTCCCAACCAGGAGGCGGTCTGCCGGGCTGCGACGGACGGCCGCGACGTGCTTCTGGTGATGCCGACCGGCGCAGGCAAGAGCCTGTGCTATCAGCTGCCGGCGCTGGCCCGCGGAGGAACGGCGCTGGTCGTCAGCCCCCTCATCGCGCTCATGGACGATCAGGCCGCCAAGCTTACCGCGGGGGGCCATGCCGTGGCGCGCATACACTCCGGCCTCTCACGCGACGAATCGCGCCAGGCCTGCCGGGACTACCTCGACGGCAAGCTCAACTTCCTCTTCATCGCCCCGGAGCGCCTGCGCGTTCCGGGCTTTCCGGAGATGCTCGCCCGGCGCAAGCCGGCGCTGATCGCCATCGACGAGGCGCACTGCATCTCTGCCTGGGGCCACGACTTCCGCCCGGACTACCGCACCCTGGGCGAGCGGCTGCCCGCATTGCGGCCGGCCCCCATCATCGCTCTCACCGCGACCGCGACCCCCACCGTTCAGCGCGATATCGTCACCCAGCTCGGCCTCTCGGACCCGGCGCTCTTCATCCATGGCTTCCGGCGGCACAACCTGGCCATTGAGGTCGTGGAGATGTCAAAGCCGCGCCGTAACGCCTTCATCCAGGAGTTTCTGACACCCGCGGCCTCCCGTCCGGCGATCGTCTACTCCCCTTCCCGTAAGGCGGCGGATGAGATCGCCGGCCTGCTGGGCGGGCGGGCTGCCGCCTACCATGCCGGACTGGACGGCGCAACGCGCAAGCGGGTGCAGCGCAAGTTCCTCTCGGGCGAGGTCGAGGTCGTCGTCGCTACCATCGCGTTCGGTATGGGGATCGATAAGGCCAATGTCCGCACCGTGCTCCACGCGGCACTGCCCGGCTCGGTCGAGGCCTTCTACCAGGAGATCGGCCGCGCCGGGCGAGACGGTCTGCCCTCGCGCACAGTGCTGCTGCACTCCTTTGCGGACCGCAAGATGCACGACTTCTTTCTCGAACGCGACTATCCGGCCGCGACGGAGCTGGCGCGCGTGAGCGCAACGCTCACCGGGGAGTTCCAGGAGGTCGGCACCATCGCCCGGCGGCTGAAGGCCGATGCCGAGACGGTCACGCGATCCGTTGAGAAGCTCGCCAGCCAGGGAGCGGCCGCGATCGACATGGAAGGCCGCGTCCGGGCGACTGGTGTAACCGGCTGGCGCTCCGGCTACGACGCGCAGCTCGCCTTCCGGCGCGCCCAAATCGACCGCATGGCCGCCTTTGCCGAAGGGCAGGAGTGCCGCATGACCGCCCTGGTGCGTCACTTCGGCGACACCGAAGACGGTTTACGCCCTTGCGGCCGCTGTGACTTCTGCTCCCCCGAGAGCACCGCCGCGCAGAGCTTTCGGCCCGCTACACCAGAAGAACAGCGCTCCCTGCGAACCATCCTGCGCGCGCTTGAAGGCAACGGTCGATCGACGGGAAAACTCTTCACCGACCTTGCTCTTACCAAAGATCGCAAGACCTTCGACGGTCTACTCGACGGTCTGGCGCGTGCCGGATTCCTGACGTTGGCGGC
>CAXTJC010000524.1:0-2128 GCA_964244225.1 uncultured Acidobacteriaceae bacterium | reverse complement strand
ACTCGAACGTCGGCAAAGCGGGCATCGGCACCGCCACCGTGGTCTCAGTCGATACCACCGACCCCAAAAACCCGCAGGTCCGCATCAAATCCGGCAGGCGCCTAAAGCAGGAGAGGCCGCTCGCCGCTCTTCGCGAGGCCCCGATCTTCCACGATTCAATCCTCTTCCGGCAGTTCCGCCTCTCTGTCGTGCCGCTTTCAGACGAGCAGTACGATTGGCTCCTGCACGGCTGAACGCCCGCTGCTATCCTTACCGATGGAAATCGTGAACCGCACACAGGAGATCCCCGCACGCAATGATTGACATGAAGGGCAAAGTCGCCGTCGTCTTCGGTCTCGCCAACAAGCGCAGCATCGCGTACTCCATCGCGCAGAAGCTCGCCGAAGCCGGCGCCACCCTGGTGCTCGGCTACCAGTCCGAGCGCCTGCAGCGCGAGGCCGAACAGCTGCTCGAAGACCTCGGCCAGACGGAGACCGGCCGCGCCTTCCAGTGCGATGTCTCGAAAGATGAGGAGATCGACGCCCTCTTCGCCCGGATAAAAGACAGCTTCGGCAAGATCGACACCCTTGTTCACTCCGTCGCCTTCGCCACGGCCGCAGCCATGCACAACGACTTCCTGCTCACTACGCGCGACGACTTCCGCATCGCCCATGACGTGAGCGTCTACTCGCTGATCGCCGTCGCTCGCGGAGCCGCGCCGCTTATGGCCGAGGGTGGATCGATTCTGACCCTTACCTACTACGGCTCTACAAAGACCATCCCCAACTACAACGTCATGGGCGTCGCCAAGGCCGCGCTTGAGGCCACTGTCCGCTATCTCGCCGCATCCCTCGGCCCGCGCGGCATCCGAGTCAACGCCATCTCCGCCGGCCCTATCAAGACGCTTGCCGCCCGCGGTATCGGCGACCTCTCGAAGATGCTCAACGCCGCCGCCGATCGCGCTCCGCTGCATCGCAACGTCGAACAGAATGAAGTTGGCAACACGGCCCTCTTCCTCGCCAGCCCACTCGCAAGCGGCATCACCGGCGAGATCACCTTCGTCGACTGCGGCTTCAACATAACCGGAATCTGACACCCCTCGGCCACATCGCACAGCTCTGGCGATATCCGGTCAAGAGCATGCAGGGCGAACGTTGCGACATGCTCCATGTCGGTCCGCACGGCATCGATGGCGACCGGCGCTTCGCCTTTGAAAGTGCCGACGCGCCCATCGGTAAGCCGCTGCTCCGCTCGACAGAACGCTTTGCCATGCTGCGGTCTCAGGCCGTGCATACCGATACGGGAGGCGTCGCTGTACGTGTTCCCTCGGGCGTGCTGTTCGGGACCGGGACCGCCGATCTCGCCGGCAAACTTGGTCTGGAGCCTGCGAGCAGCAGCAGCCTGCGCCTGCGCCTGCTCGAACGCAATCGCCCCTTCACGGATGTGCGGCCCATCGCGCTGCACTCGCTCGCGACGGAGCATGCCTTGTCCAGCGAACTCGGCAACTTCGACGCACGCCGCCTTCGCTCGAACATCATCCTCTCGCTCGACCAGAACGAAGCATTCGCGGAAGACGCTCTCTCCGGAAGCATGCTGCAGCTGGGCAGTCACGTCCAGCTGCGAATGCTTGAGCGCATCCCACGCTGCCGTATGGTCGCGCTCCATCCCGAGACCGCGGTCGAGGATCGCACCATCCTGCGCTGGCTCGCCCAGTACCGGCAGGGCCGCGCCGGCATCTACGCACGCACGCTCACACCCGGAACGATCACTGTCGGCGACATAGTCTCGCTCATAGACTGAAGTGTCATCTCGACCGGAGTGGACGGCTGTATCGTCTGCGAAGTAGAGACCTGCAGGCAGCGTATGGCGGCACGAGAGCGCAGCACCACTACTAAGGCCGCCGAAACACAACGCCGCCCTTCATCACGAAGCGAACCCGGTTCGTCGCGGAGACATCCGCCAGCGGATCGCCCTCGACCGCCACGATGTCCGCCAGAAAACCGGCCTTCAACTCGCCAATCTTTCCCTCCCATCCCAGCAGCTTCGCGCCATTCAGCAGATCGGCGCGCAGCACATCCGCGGCGGGCATGCCGAACTGCGCCATCAGCACCAGCTCCTGTTGTTCCGGCACCACGACCCGCACCGTCTC
>CAXTJC010000523.1:0-2131 GCA_964244225.1 uncultured Acidobacteriaceae bacterium | reverse complement strand
GGCACCCGGCCTTCGGCGTGGCGGGTATGGGTCTTGGTGGATGTGCTTGTAGTGATCGTGTTCTGCAGGGTGAGTTGTACATCGCGGTTAAAGGCGAAATGCGGGGATTCTTTGCTGCGCTCAGAATGACAAACCAAAAAAGACGCTCGGAATGACAACAAGGGAAGCGGAGGCGGCCTTCTGCATGGCAACAGTCGGACGATCAACCGCGTACTAGACCGGGCTGGAGAAGCCGGCGTTGTGTTCGCCGGTTTTAAGGCTGCGGCCGACTTCGGCGAGGAGGAGGGTCATCAGCGAGAGGCCGCGGCGGCTGTCTTCACTGGTGGCGCGGCGGGCGAGAGCGATGAGGCCGGGGGCTTTCGCTTCCTGGTTGTGGAGTTTGCTGGCGGAGTCGAAGGCCTTGGTGAGGGCGAGGAGGACGTCGGGGTCGACGACCATGAGGAGGCGAGCAAGGCCCATGAGGTTGCGGATGGCGGCGACGCCGTCGGGAAGCTTGGCATACTCGGCGAGCTTGCCGGCGATGGTGTCCTTGGCGCCGACGAGGCCGTGGATGAGGTCGAGCAGGCCTTCGTCGTGGGCCTTCTGCAGGAGATCCCAGGCGACGAGCATGGCTTCACCGTGCGCGACCGGCGCGGCGTCGAGGCGGCGCTGGAGTTCGAGCTTGGGGTCGACGGGTTTGGGGTTGAAGGCTAACGGGTTGGCCATGGTGGATCTCCTTGCCGGACGGCGGATGGTGCGATGGTGATCGAGCAAGACGCAAAGAGCGGTAGCAGAGACAAAAGCGGAAACAGAAAAGAGAAATCAAAAGCGGAGACAGAAAAGCGAGAATGGAGAAGCAAGAGCAAAATACAGGGGTCTCTCCACTACGCTACGCTTCGGTCGAGATGACGGCTTCTTTGTGGGGTGCGAGATGGCGTGATGACGATCCCTGTGCAGATGACGAGATGACGGCTTCCTTGTGGAGTGCGAGATGATGGCTTTCTTGATGGATCGCGTCCTTAGATGGTGGTGGATTTGATCTGGACGAGTTTGTCGCCGGCTGAGGTGCCGGGCAGGCGGTAGTCGGCGCGGGCCCACTTCTCTTCGATCTCAATCCCGGGAAGGGGGGTGCGGTTGCCGTAGCGGAAGTTGATGCGCGGCAGGGGGTTTTTGCCGTCTTCGAGGACGGTCATGTGGACCGCGGTTTCCTTGTAGGCGGGGGTGTGGGTGGCGCGATCGACGTGGCTGCTGGTGAGCTTGTTGACGGGCTCGTCGGTGGAGTTCATGGGCATGTAGAGCTGCTTGCCGATGACGCGGTCGGTGACGAGGACCTGGACTTTGGCGCGGCCGTAGGGGCTGGTGAGCTGGACGAAGCGGCCGCTGGTGAGACCGCGCTCTTCGGCGAGCTCGGGTGAGACCTCGACGAAGTTTTCAGGCGTAATGGCCTTGATGCCGGGCGAGCGGTAGGTCATGGAGCCCTGCTCGAAGTGCTCGAGCAGACGGCCGTTGTTGAGGTGCAGGTCGTACTCGTCCGAGACCTCTTCGGACGGCGGAAGGTACTCGAGCGGGCGGAACTGCGCCTTGCCGTCGGGGAAGGGGAACGACTCCTTGTAGCACCACGGGGTGTCGGTGCCGTCGGCGGCGACGGGCCACTGCAGGCTCTTGAAGCCTTCGAGCCGCTCGTAGGTGACGCCGGCGAGGATCGGGGTGAGACGAGCGACCTCGACCATGACGTCGGACGGGTGCTTATAGCTCCATTTGGCGCCGAGCTTATTGGCGATGAGCTGGATGATCTCCCAGTCGGGGAGCGAGTTGCCGAGAGGGTCGAGGGCTTTGTAGAGGCGCTGGATGCGGCGCTCGGTGTTGACGAAGGTGCCGTCTTTCTCGAGCGAGGGGCTGGCGGGCAGGACGAGATCGGCATAGCGGCAGGTCTCGGAGAAGTTGATGTCCTGCACGATCATGAAGTCGAGCTTGCGGAAGGCCCCGTCGACGTAGTTGGCATTGGCGTCAGAGGTGATAGTGTCTTCGCCCTTGATGTAGAGGGCCTTGAGTTTCCCCTCGTAGATGGCCTCGATCATCTCGTGGTTATCGAGGCCTTTGGTGGCGGGAAGGGTGCAGCTCCAGTCGGCCTCAAACTTGGCGCGGACATCGG
>CAXTJC010000522.1:0-2152 GCA_964244225.1 uncultured Acidobacteriaceae bacterium | reverse complement strand
ATTTGCGGAGGCGCCATGGCGGCCTGCACGATCTGGATGGCGGCCAGGTTGAGGCGGAACATCAAGGCGATGATGCCGCACAGAATGCTCGATACGCCGAGGATGGGAATGTTGCCGACGACGATGCCGACGGCGACGCATAGCGCAAGTTTCTCCGGCGTCATCCCCTGGCTCAATAAGCCGAGCAAAAGATTGCGACGGCGGCGCAGCCACTGGATCATGAGCGCTCAGCCGTTCCGTCTCACGAGGATATTCGATGCGGGTTCATCGTTGCGCAAGCGGTTAAGCTGTATCAGCACATACGTTGCCATGGCCATATTGCCGAAAGCCATGATAGCGATGAACCAGATTATCCGCGGCAGTCGCCGCGGCTCTTTGTAGAACACCCACAGGTAGAAGGTAAGAAAGCCGAAATAGGCGTCGCCCATCGTGGCGATGGTCCAATAGCGGTCCTGTCCCCGGGTGAGACCTCCCCAGTCGAACAGCGGCTGCCGCAGGCTGGCGTAGCCGGTGCAAAACAGCATCGTCGCCAGGATGCAGCCGAACAGTATCTTGAGCGTTGTTCTGGATGTCATTGGAGGGGTCACTGGAGCAATTCGCCGGGGATGGGTCTTCGGATTCAGCCGCTCAGGCGGACCGCGGTCGTCGGCGTCGGGTGGGCTCCGCCTTATAGGGATCATCCGGCCAGTAGTGCTTCGGATAGCGACCTTTCAGATCTCTTTTCACCTCATGGTAGCCGCGGGCCCAGAAGCTCACAAGATCGCGGGTGATCTGCGCCGGGCGGCCGGCGGGCGACAGAAGTTTGAGGAGCAGAGGCAGCCTGCCCGCCGCGATGCTGGGCGTCTCGCTCAAGCCGAACATCTCTTGCAGACGAACCGAAAGCGTCGGAATCTCGCCATCCAGATAGTCAATCGGGATGCGGGAGCCGCTGGGGACGGCATAGTGCGTGGGCGCTTCTCGATCGAGAAGTGCGCTCTGCGCGTACGTCAGTCGGGAGCGCAACGCCTCACTTAGATTCAGCCGCGAGAAATGCTCCTTGCGGGTGAGGCCGGACAACCACGGAGACGCCCACTCATCGAGCGTGGCGAGCAAGGCGTCGTTGCCGAGATCGGGCCAAGGCTCGGAAGCGGGCACGGAAAAGTGGCGCATCAGGGCAACCCGAGCACGCCACTGCTCCAAGTCCGCGGTCCAGGGCAGAACGGAGAGTCCTAGTTGCCGCAGACCCTGGAGAGCGGCGGTCTGCAGGGCTTCGGGGTCCGGATTGCGAAGCTCGGCCGAACCTAAGACCAGTTCACCGAGGCGCCGCTCCCGTCTGGCGCGGACCGCTTGGTCGCGGTCGTCCCAGAGGATTTGCTCACTGTCGACGATCTGCGCGGCGAACAACTCCTCAAGGTGTCGCAAGCTCACCGGTGCCGCTAGAAAAATGCGCGCTTCGCGGTCGGCACCGTCGAGTTCGGCAGCGACGATGAACTCTGACTTCGCCAGAGCCTGCGGCTCCGAGAAGCGAGCACCGCGGCCGTTGGACAGCACATAGCGGCCGCTTTCCCCGCGGGCGCGTCCGATGCGGTCTGGATAAGCGAGCGCCAGGAGCTTACCGGTGCCGTCGTGAGGATCCTCGGTGTCGGCGGCGCCGCGCGAGAATTCCCGCCGCCACTGTGCGGCGCTCCGCGACGCCTGGGACAGCGCACGGGCGTCGATACTGATGCCGCTGGGTAAGGCGTGGGTGTCGCCGCGCAGCACGGTCACGCGCAGGCGCAGATCTACGTCCCGGGCGCCGTATGCCGCCCGCAGGGGGTCGCGTTCGCTCAAGATGGCGGCGAGATCGGAACCCAGGCGCGGGGCCCCCATAGCCTGCGCTTTGACGAGCATGTGGGCGAGGCGAGGATGGGCGCCCATGCGGGCCAGCACCCGACCATGTGCTGTTACGCGGCCGCCTCCGTCGATGGCATCGAGGCGCTGCAGCAAGTCACGGGCCTGAGCCAGCGGGGCTGGCGGCGGTGGGTCCAACCAGCGCAAACTGCCGGCATTGGGGACGCCCCAGCAGCTCAGCTCCAGAGCGAGGGGTGCGAGGTCGGCGTGCGAGATTTCAGGATCGGTATGCACAGCCAGGGATGCCTGGGCACCTTGGGACCACAGTCGATAGCACCACCCA
>CAXTJC010000521.1:0-2186 GCA_964244225.1 uncultured Acidobacteriaceae bacterium | reverse complement strand
CGAGGGGGCGGCCCACTCCCCAGAGGAGCTGAAACTGGTCGCTACGGCGACACGTCGAATGGGGCTGCTGCCGGTCTTTCAGGAAGAGATCATTCATCGCGCAATCGAGCTCAATCATGTAACCGTGCGAGAGATCATGACGCCCCGCGCCAAGATGTTTCTGCTCAGCGCCGATCTGCCGATTGAGGCGGCAAGCGCCCGCATCATTGAAGAACAGCACTCGCGCGTGCCGGTGTTCAATCCATCCACCAAAGCGGGAGCCGCGGAACAGGACCGGATCGTCGGTATCCTATACTCCAAGGACGTCTCTCGGCTGATGCACTTCAGGGCCGCATCGGGCGCGTTTGGAGCGGCACCGTCCAGCCTGACGGTGCGGCAGATCATGCGTCCAGCTACCGTGGTTCCCGAGACCAAGCTGGCTGTGGAGCTGCTCCAGGAGTTTCAGCAGGATCGCAAGCAGATCGCGATTGTGGTGGATGAGTTTGGATCGACAGTAGGGCTGGTCACGGCAGAGGACGCGCTCGAGCAGATCGTCGGCGAGCTCGAGGATGAGTTCGACGTTGTGCCGCGCGTCCTGCCGGCGGTTGCCGATGTCATGGAGCTGGACGGCGCAACCCCGCTGCGCGACCTGACGACCCAGCTGCGCTGGATCTTTCCGCGCGAGGCCGGCGTGGAGACGCTGGCCGGATTCCTCCTGACACAGCTCGGGCGGCTTCCGGTGGTTGGCGATCATGTGACGCATGAAGGCCGCCTGTTTACGGTTGCGGAGATGCAGGAGCGCCGTGTAGCCCGGGTGCGTGTCGCGACTCTCTGACGGCCGGGGCGCTCTCGAACGGCCCCTGTTATTTTCGTGAAGACGTGTATCGACCCTTTCTCAACGCCTGCCGCAGGACGCTGCTAACCGTGCCGGTCCTGTGGGTTGTGGTGTCCGTGGTCTTTCTGCTCATCCATCTTGTGCCGGGCGACCCGATCGTGCAGATGCTGGGCGAAGGCGCGACCACGGCCGACGTGGCGGCGCTGCGCCATGCCTACGGTCTGGATGCGCCGCTCTCGCAGCAGTACCTCCACTACTGGCGCGGTGTGATCCACGCCGATCTGGGCCAGTCGTTGCGTCTGCACGACTCTGTAACGCACCTGGTAGTGCAGCGTTACCCCTATACCCTGGCGCTGACGGCTGCCGCGCTGCTGCTCGGGGCATGTCTTTCGATCCCGGCAGGGGTCTTCTCAGCCACGCGGAAGGGAAGGGCTGCCGATCGGACGATCAGTGTGCTCTCGCTGGTCGGTCTGTCGTTCCCGAACTTCGCCCTCGGCCCCATTCTGATCCTCCTGTTTTCCATCCGGCTGGGCTGGCTTCCCGTCTCCGGCGCGGGTCCGCGGACGCAATCGATCGGTGCGCTTGCGACGCATATCCTTCTGCCCGCGATCACGCTCGGGCTCTCGCTTGCCGCCATCCTGACGCGCATGGTGCGATCCGCGATGCTTGAAGAGCTGACGCAGGACTATGTGCGAACAGCTCGCGCAAAGGGTCTCTCGGAGACCCGTCTGCTGTATCGGCACGCCCTGCCAAACGCTCTGATACCGATTCTGACGGTGCTTGGCTTACAGTTCGGCAGCCTGCTCGCCGGGGCGATCGTGACGGAGACGATCTTTAGCTGGCCGGGGATCGGCCGGCTTACGCTTTCGGCGATCTCGAACCGGGACTACCCGCTTGTGCAGGGGTGCCTGCTGGCGGTGGGAATGAGCTACGTCGTCGTGAACCTCTTGACCGATGTGGCGTATACGCTGGTCGACCCAAGGCTTCGGCGATTGTAGGCTCCGTGCTTTGCCAAACCGACGCCCTGCCCATAGCCTAGAGGACACATGAAAGCTGTCCTGCTGTTCGTTTCGCTCGCAACACTTGGATCTGCCCAGACCCCGAATCCGCTCGCCCGGCTCGCGCCGAAGCCGGTCCCGGAGCCGGTGAGCCCACCCGCGCGCACGGTGCGGGATCTACGCGGCCAGCTCACGTTCAACCTGCCGGCGGGGTGGAACTTTAGCCGGCACGACGGAGAGTTCAGTACCTTTGCGCTCGATGCGCGCTCCGCCCTGGCCCAGACCCAGCTCCATGCGGCGGCATCGCTCGATTTCAACCCCTTTCCATACTCCACCTTCTCGGGCGCGCTGTTTTACGTGAGCGCCACACCGCG
>CAXTJC010000520.1:0-2196 GCA_964244225.1 uncultured Acidobacteriaceae bacterium | reverse complement strand
GTTACCGTTGCTTCCTTCCGGACCTGGCGGGGTTGGCGGGATTACGTCGCGTAGGGCCCGGCACAGAGCTAAGTTTACCATCACCTGCTGCAGCGTCATGAGACCAGCCCGTGCCGCCCGCGCGACCCCCTGCCTAAGAAGCTGTAGCCGCAGCGGCTGCATTCCGTTCATCATAGAGACTGTGTCCTCCTCTGCGCTTCCGTCCGCCTCAGCCGCTGCGCCCCTGGCCCCTGGACCTTTATCGAGAACCGTCACGCCACCGCACTTTCTCGCGGATCTCTACACCTTCAAGTGGAGCGAACTGAACGGCCGTCTGCCCCTGCTCAGCGCGGCGACAGTCGCTCTCTGCGTCTCGATCGGGATCGCGGCAGGTCATCCAGGTGGCGGTCTCATCGCCGGCGGCGGCGCTTTCACCATCGGCTTCGGCGCCAACCAGCGCATCGCGGACTCCCGCCTGCGGCCCATGCTGTTCGCCATCTTCGCCATGGCCTCGGCCACCCTGGTCGGTACCGTCGTCGGCCACATCGGCTATGCGTTGGTGCTCGCTTCGGCTGGGTCGGCCGCCATCTATGGCGTGTTGACCATTCGCGATGCGGGCCTGGCCTGGGTCGGGCAGCAGGCCTCCGTCGCGCTCTTTGTGGCCTCGGCCTATCCCAGCGCGCCAAAGCCCGCGCTGGTCCGCGCCGGACTCATCCTCGCCGGCGGAACGGCGCAACTGCTCATTACGAGCCTTGGCCTGCGGTTGCTGCCCGAGCTTCGCAAAGATCTGCTCAGGCTGCCGCGCTCTCTCTACACAACGCTTTACGAGCAGCGTCGCGAGCTGCTCCATCGCCTGCACCAGCTGCCCAAGGCCCTTCCCGCCCCCGATCGCACCACCGCCTTCATCTATTCCGTGCGACTCGTCCTAACGGTCGCGCTCGCCTCCGAGCTCTACCGCACCATGGGCATGCAATCCGGCTACTGGGTGCCTATGACGGCTCTTCTGGTGCAGAAGCCGGCGTTCTTCGAGACCCTCACCCGCGCGCTCGCCCGCATCTCGGGAACCCTGGCCGGCGCCACGCTCGCCACTCTGATCGCCGCGCACCTGCACCCGACGCCGTGGGTGCTGGCCGCGCTTGTTACCGTCTTCGCCTTTGGCTGCTACGCCCTGAACAGCGTGAACTACGCTCTCTTCACGCTCTCGATGACCTCTTACATCGTCTTTCTGCTCTCGCTCAACCAGCTTCCCGGGCCCGAGATCGCGCATCGCCGCTTCTGGTGCACCACGGCCGGCGCGGTGATCGCGCTGCTGATCCATCTCGATGCCCTGCGCCGCCATCGCCGCGACTCCGTCGGCTTGTAGACCTTCGCAGCTGCGGTCCTTGCTACACTAAGAGGCTGTGACGCCTCCCGCAATCCTCGTGCCTGAGATCGAACAGACGCAATCCCCCTCGCGCCCTAAGGTAGGCTTCGTCTCGCTCGGCTGCCCCAAGAACCTCGTCGACTCCGAGGTCATGATGGGTCTGCTACACCACAACGGCGCGGAGCTCACGCAGAAGGCTGAGGACGCCGAAATACTCGTCGTCAACACCTGCTCGTTCATCGACTCCGCCAAGCAGGAGAGCGTCAACACCATCCTTGAGATGGTGCAGCATAAAATCGCCAACGGCGGCAAGGCACAACGGCTCATCGTTGCGGGCTGCCTGGTGGAGCGCTACCGCGACGAGATCCGGGCGAATATCCCGGAGGTCGATGCAGTTGTCGGCACGGGCGAGCTCGAAGGCATCCTCGCCGCCGCGGGTCTGACGCCAAGCGGTCACGTGAACCACTCGCCCTTTCGCATTCTGACCACAACTCCGGGTGTCCCATCCTCTACAGCGGCTTCTTCGCTGGAAAGGGTGGGGTCTGACGCGCAACGGTCCTTCGGTGTCTCCACGACTGATTTCGCACGCAGCATCGACGCCCACCTGCAGCACGAGCTCGACATCCTCCCCGGCCTGCCCGTCGGCGAGACGACCGTTGAGCAGGCGAGCCAGACGCTCATCGCCCGCGCCGCCTCCGCCGTGAACCAGCACTCGCGGCCGCTGGCCCATCCAGAGCGCGACGCGGAGATCGCCCCGCAGCTGCGCATCGCCGAGTCGCTCGCCGCTACGGGAACCACCTACGGCGAAGCCCCGCTCAACCACCCCGGCGATCACATCGCGCACAACCCGCTCG
>CAXTJC010000519.1:0-2210 GCA_964244225.1 uncultured Acidobacteriaceae bacterium | reverse complement strand
CGGGGTACACCTCGGCAAAGACGGCGGGGAAGCGCGGAGTGCCGAAGGCGGCGACGATGGTTTCAAGCGGGGCGACGAGCTCCGGGCAGTGCTCGCGGATGGCGTCGGCGAGGGTGTCGGCGCGCCAGAGAAAGATGCCGCTGTTCCAGGCGAAGGTGCCGGTAGCGAGAAATTCCTCGGCGCGGGCGCGGTCCGGCTTCTCGGTGAAGCGGATGACCTGACGGGCGGGGACGGAGGCTGCGCCGGCGCGGGTTTCGAGGACGGGCGCGCCCTGGGCGATGTAGCCGTAGCCGGTCTCCGGGCGGGTGGGCGGGACGCCGAGGACGACGATCTTGGGATCTGCTTGGCGGCCGCCGGCGGCGATGGCGATGCCGGCGCGGAGGACCTCAAGAAAGCGCGGACGATCGGTGACGACGTGATCCGACGGGAAGATGCCGAGGACGATGGCGGGGTCGATGCGTTCGAGGAGAAAGGCCGCGAGGGCGCAGGCGGGGGCAGTGTTGCGGCCCAGGGGCTCGGAGAGGATATGCTCGCGGGCGACCTCGGGCAGCTGCCCGGCGATCTCGGCGGCGAGCAGGTCGTTGGTAATGACCCAGAGATCTTCAGGAGCGGATAAGGGCTGCAGGCGGGAGAGCGTCTCCTGAATCATCGTTCGATCGCCATCGAGGGCCAGCACCTGTTTGGCGCGGGCGCGGCGGCTGCGCGGCCAGAAACGGGTGCCGCTTCCGCCGGCGAGGATGACCGGGGCGAAGCGGGGCGGCGAGGAAGCATCGGGAAGACTCATGGGGACCATCCTAGGGCATTTCTCCTGATGCTGTGCTCTGTTCGACAGCGGTGGAGGCCATTTTCCTTGGGAGAAAATGGCACGGACTGATGCGGCCCGGGGTACACCTTCAGGAGAAATGCCTTAGGGAAGGTCTGATCAAGTCGAAGAGATGTTTAGCCGGTCCTGACGAAAAGCAGGTTCCTCGCGTTGCTCGGAATGGAAGAAAGAAAAGCAAAAGACTTGTTCAGAGTCTCCTTAGAGCATCTCGCCCGGTCTAACTCACGGAAGCGAAGTACTTCCTGAGCCGGGAGATACCACTTTCGATGACCTCGGACGAGACCGCGTAGGACAACCGGATGTGCTCGCTGGTGCCGAATGCCTCGCCGGGGACGACCACGACGTGCGCCTCCGAGAGAAGTTTGGCCGCGATATCCGCCGTACAGGTCAGGCCGCCTTTGCCGAGGAAGGCTTTGACGTTGGGGTAGACGTAGAAGGCGCCTTCGGGAACGGTGCAGGTGAGGCCGGGAATGGTTTTGAAGCCGGCGAGGATCTGGTCGCGCAGCTTGATGTACTCCGCCCGCATTTCGCTGACGCAGAGCTGCGATCCGCTGACGGCGGCGATGGACGCACGCTGCACCATGCTGGCGGCGTTTGAGGTGCTCTGCGACTGCAGTTTGGAGATTGCGGCGATGATCGGCCGGGGTCCCAGCGCAAAGCCGGCGCGCCAGCCGGTCATGGCGTAGGTCTTGGACAACGAGCCGAGCACGAGGATGTGCTCTTTACAGTCCGTGAAGGAGGCGCCGCTGACGATCCTGCCGGTGAAGTTGAGGTAGACGTAACATTCGTCGAGCATGGCGTAGATGCCACGGGCGTGCGCCAGGCGAACGACGGCTTCGAGATCCTTGGGGCTCATGACGGCGCCGGAGGGATTGGACGGACTGCACAGGATGATGGCCTTGGTGCGGGGCGTGATGGCAGCCTCGATCATGGCGGCGGTGACGCGGAAGTTTTCGGCTTCTTCTGTCTCGATCAGGACGGGTATGCCGCCGGCGTACTGGATGATGTCCTTGTAGGAGACCCAGTAGGGCACGGGCAGGATGACCTCGTCGCCGTGATCGATGAGGACCTGGATGGCGTTGAAGAGCGCCAGCTTTCCGCCGGTCGAAAAGACGCACTCTTCAGGGGTGTAGTCGGTGCCGAAGTCGCAGGCGTGCCGGTCGACGACGGCGCGGCGGATCTCCGGGGTGCCGGCGACGTTGGTGTAGCGGGTGACGTTGTTCTGGATCGCCTCGATAGCCGCGTCCTTAATGTGCTGCGGCGTTTTGAAGTGGGGCTCGCCGGCGCCGAAGTCCGCCAGATCCACGCCGTGACTCTTGAGGCGAAGGGCCTCCGCCGTGATGGCCATGGTGGCCGAGACTTCGATGCGATTGATGCGATCCGCAAA
>CAXTJC010000518.1:0-2219 GCA_964244225.1 uncultured Acidobacteriaceae bacterium | reverse complement strand
GGGGACCCCGGCTCCGGTCGAGATGACACCTCTACACCAAGGACGCAGCTTTATGAAGGATCTAAGGAGGAAAGGATGCAGTTGACGACAAGGGAAGGTGCCAGCCGAACGGACATGATTGCGTTCGCGCTGCTGGTGCTGGCGGTGGGAACGGCTATGGTGGCGTTCGCACTGGGGAGAGAGGATCCTTCGGTGCGGACGGCGGTGCTGCTGTGCGTGACCAACCTGGTAACGGCGCTTACGAGCATTGCGGCGACGCTGCTGGTGGGTAAGGCGGGGACGACGCACCAGGTGGAGACGAAGGAGCCGGCAAGGCTGACGACGGCGGAGAGCCAGACGACGACCTCCGTGCAGCCGCTGGAGAACGATGCGATGACGACACGGAATGACAACAAGGAGACGACGCGATGAGTACGACAACGATGAACTTCGATCCGACGCTGCATGCGCCGGTGGGAACAGCAGGCAACGGTGTGGCGAGCGGCGTGGTGACGGGCACGACGGGAGGCGGGGCGCTGGCGGCCTTTGAGGGCTTTCTGAAGACTGCCGGGCAGGTAGCGGGTGTGGTGCTGTCGGAGATTGTGAAGTATGTGGTGCCGATGGCGCAGGTGGCTGCGGTGGCCGATCCGGCAGCGGCTCCGGCGTTGACGGCGTTTACGACGTCGCTGCAGCTAGTACAGACGGCGGTGGTGAGCGCGCAGCAGCGATGGTCGGCTGAAGGCTCCGCGGCAAATACGCAGAAGCTCTCGGACGTGCTGGTGACGGTAGAGCAGCCGATTCTTCTGCTGTTTGCGCAGGCGGGGCTGGCTGTCGATACGGCCTACGTGACCAATCTGGTCAACGGCGTTGTGGCGATCCTGAATGCGCAGCCGGGTGTGGTTCTGCAGACGGCAGGGAAGTAAGAATAGGCTGGCTGGGGTGCGGCGAGGACGCTTGCCGCACCCCAGTTTGCTGAGCGCTCCTTAGAGGAAGTAAATGGAAGGAAGGCGATAAGGAAAGAGCTAATTCAGTCAAAGAAGTATTTAGCTGGCCCGGACAAGAAGCAGGTTCCTCGCGCTGCTCGGAATGGAAGAAAGAAGAGCAAAGGCAAACCCCATGGCACTTTTCTTAGCGGAGCTCTATGAGGATGGGGGTGTGGTCGGAGGGGCGGAGCTCGGCTCGCGGGGCTCGGTCGATCTCGCAGCGATCAAGACGGGCGGCCAGGTCGGGCGAGAGAAGGAAGTGATCGATGCGGATGCCGCGGTTGTGCTCGAAGGATTGGCGGAAGTAGTCCCAAAAGGTGAACTGTCCGGTTTCGTGCGGGTGGAGGGCGCGGAAGGCGTCGGTGTAGCCGAGGGCGAGGAGGGCGCGGTAGGCGGCGCGGGTTTCGGGCTGGAAGAGGGCGTCGCGCAGCCAAGAGGCGGGCTTATGGCAGTCGATGTCTTCGGGGATGACGTTGAAGTCGCCGCCGATGACAGTGGGGGTGGAGGTGGCGAGCCATGCGGACATCTGGAGCTCCAGGCGGGCCATCCAGGCGAGTTTGTAGGTGAACTTTTCGGTGCCGATGGGATTGCCGTTGGGCAGATAGATGTTGACGACGCGGACGCCGTCTATGATGGCCTCGAGGAAGCGAGCGTGGCTGTCCTGCTCGTCGCCGGCGAGGGTGGTGGTGACGGTTTCCAGGGTCGAGCGGGAGAGGATGGCGACGCCGTTGTAAGACTTCTGGGTGACGGCGGCGGAGGGGTAGCCAAGACTTTCAAAGTGCTCGGTGGGGAAGTCTGTGCCCTTGAGCTCCTGGAGGAGGAGGACATCGGGCTGGTTGGTCTGGAGCCAGTTGGTGACGTGGTCGAGGCGGGCGCGGATGGAGTTGACGTTCCAGGTGGCGATGCGGATGGGAGGGCCTTTCCTTTCGAAGTTTCACGGTACATCGCTCTCGTGCAGTGTGCGAGAGAAAAGCAGGTCCTTATGGAATGACAACCAAAAAGAATGCTGAAGCGGACTGTGAGGTTCAGTAGAGGTTTAGCTTCCAGAGGTCGTGGAGGTGGAGGACGCCTTCGATCTCGCCAGCGGGGCTGGTGACGAGGAGGGCGGTGATGTGGCGGTCTTCCATGAGGGCGAGGGCGGTGGTGGCGAAGGTGTCGGCGGGGATGGTGATGGGGACGGCGTTCATGATGTCGCCGGCGGTGAGCGAGAGGGAATTGGCGCCGACGCGCTCGAGCATGCGGCGGAGGTCGCCGTCG
>CAXTJC010000517.1:0-2225 GCA_964244225.1 uncultured Acidobacteriaceae bacterium | reverse complement strand
CGACGCCGACGCCACCGCCGTCCCCGCCGGCCACGCCCTCGCCGTCGATCGCCAGCAGTTCTCGATGAGAGTAGCAGCCCGCATCGCCGCCAATCCCCGCATCACTGTTCATCGCGAAGAGGTCACCACCCTCGACGAGTCCGACGAAGACACCCTCACCATCCTCGCCAGCGGCCCGCTCACCAGCGCCCCGCTTGCCGCCGAGCTCCAGCGCCTCACCGGCGCCGAGCACCTCGCCTTCTACGACTCCATCTCGCCCATCGTCGACGCCACCACCATCGACATGGACAAGGTCTACCTCGCCGCGCGCTGGGACAAAGGCACCGCCGACTACATCAACTGCCCCTTCACCAAAGAGGAGTACGACCACTTCCTCGAAGCCCTCACCTCCGCCGAAAAGATTGAAGTGAAGTCCTGGGAAGCACTCCCCACCGACAGCAACCCCACCAGTCAGCCACGCGAAGCGGGCATCCCTGGTATCCCCTCTGGAGAGCCACGCGAAGCCCCCGCCCGTGCGGCGAGCACCGAAGCGGGTGCCCCATCCATGACAGCTCCATCGTCATGGGTGGGTTCTTCCGGTGCCCCAGCCGGAGAGCCAAGCGAAGCTTTTGCCCGTGCGGCGAGCACCGAAGCTCCCGCCCGTGCGGCGAGCACGCTCCAGTACTTCGAGGGCTGCCTCCCCATCGAAGAGACCGCCCGCCGCGGCCGCGACACCCTCCGCTTCGGCCCCATGAAGCCCGCCGGCCTCACCAACCCCAAAACCGGCCGCTGGCCCTACGCCGCCGTCCAGCTCCGCCAGGAAAACCTCCGCGCCGACTCCTACAACCTCGTCGGCTTCCAGAACCACCTCAAGTTCGGCGAGCAGGCCCGCGTCCTTCGCCTCATCCCCGGCCTCGAGCACGCCACCTTCCTTCGCTTCGGCCAGATCCATCGCAACACCTACATTCACGCCCCGTCGCTCCTCACCGAAACGCTGCAACTCAAACAACACCCGCGCATCCTCATCGCGGGCCAGCTCTCCGGCGTCGAGGGCTACACCGAGTCCATCGCCAGCGGCCTGCTCGCCGGCCGCTACGCCGCCGCCCTCGCGCATGGCCGGCAGCCCATCCCCGCGCCCCGCCTCAGCGCCAACGGCTCGCTCTCGCACTACATCACCCACGCCGAAAGCAAGCGCTTCCAGCCCGCGAACATCACCTTCGACCTCCTGCCCCCGCTTGAAGAAGACCTCCGCAAGCGCATCCGCGATAAAAAAGAGCGCCACCGCCTGCAGTGCGAGCGAGCCCTCGCCGCCTGGGCCACCTGGCTCGCACAGGTCTAAGGCAACCGCGCGCGAGAGCACCCATCCTGCTCTTTATGGAACCGCTCCGGGTCGCTCCGCATCTCATGGCGGAAGCGATGCTTCCTAACCCCTGAGGCCATACAGAGTGCGATCGATGCTGACAACCTTCTTCGATTTCCTCGGTCAGGTCACTCTGTTCGGCCTCGCGGCCATCCGCGATCTCTTCCGGCCGCCCTTCGAGCTCGAGTATCTGATGAAGCAGATGTACGAGATCGGCGTCGGCTCCCTCTCGCTGATCCTGACCTCCGGCTTTGCGCTCGGCGTCGTCATGACGCTCCACACGCGCAGCACTCTGGTGCAGTTTGGCGCGGAGGCACAGATCCCAAACTTCCAGGCCCTGGCCTTCTTCAATGAACTTGGTCCCCTCGTGGCTGCTCTTCTTCTGGCCGGCCGCGTCGGTGCCGGGATCGGGGCGGGGCTCGCCAACATGCGCGCAACCGAGCAGGGCGACGCCATCGAGACCCTCTCCATCGACTCCTTCAAGTTTCTTGTCGTCACCCGCATCTTCGCTTGTACGGTCATGCTCCCTCTGCTCACTATCTTCATGGATGGTGCCGGCATTCTTGGTGGCTTCGTCTCCGAACACATCGCCTCCCACATGAGCTGGCAGCTCTATCTCACCCGCGCCTTCGGCAGTCTCACCCTTGCTACCTTCGTCCCGCCTACTTTGAAGACCGCCGTCTTCGGCTATCTCATCGGAACCATCTCCTGCTTCTTCGGCTACACCACCAATCGAGGGTCGGATGGTGTCCGCAGCGCCTCCACGAACAGCGTCGTCGTCTCATCGGTCGTCATCATTCTTGCGGACGTCCTTCTGGTCAAGCTGATCTTTTTCGTCTTTCCGGATCAAGCCATATGACAGAGGAGCAGAAGCCGGGCTCTCCGG
>CAXTJC010000516.1:0-2235 GCA_964244225.1 uncultured Acidobacteriaceae bacterium | reverse complement strand
CAGCGCTGACGAAATCGCCCCTTGTTAAGGGCATGGCTTCAGCCATGCCGTAAGTGCTTTACACGCAATGCGGCTTTAGCCGCTGAGGTCAGCTTTCAGGGCTGAATCAACTGCTCTTAAGATCGAATTAAGGCTGGGCAGTTCGGGCGCATACAATGGCAATCTCCGCCAAAGAAACTGACAAAAGCATGGCGCAACCACCCTGCGCACTCACGTAAAGTGAAACAAGACTCCAAGCAAAGGAACCTCAGATTTGCAGGTATAGCCGCCAGGCGGCCGGTACGCCTCCACCATCCCAAGCCTTTGGAAGACTTTAGAAGCAAAGTACGGGGAGGGGGGAGGGTACCCTCTACTCCGCCTTCTTCTTATTGCGCGCCTTCACCTTGAACCAGATCGGACTGCCGATGAACCCGAACGCATCCCGAATCTGGTTCGCCAGAAAACGCTCGAAGCTGAAGTGCAGCTTAACATCCTTATCCGTGAACAGCACAAAGGTCGGCGGAGCTACCGCCGCCTGCGTCATGTAGTAAATCCGCACCCGCTTGGACATCGGCACCGACGCCTTCTGGAAGTCCACACGATCCAGAAATCGGTTCATCTGCCCGGTCGAGACGCGCTTGCGCCGCTCGCGCGCAACCAGCTCGACCTTCTTGAACACCTGGTTCACGTTGATGCCCTCAGAGGCCGAGATGAACAGCAGCGGCGCATAGTCCAGATACTTGAGCGCGTCCCGCACCTGCTGCTCGTAGACCTTTGCATCGACCACCGGCTTGCCGTCGTAGAGCCGCAGCCCGTCCGGTCCCGCCGTCGTCATCAGGTCCCACTTGTTCACCACCACGATCACGCTGCGCCCGCTCTCATGCGCGTAGCCGCCGATGTTGGCGTCAAGCGCCGTCACACCCTCGACCGCGTCGATCAGCAGCAGGCTCACGTCCGCGGCTTCAAGGTGCTTGCGCGCCATGATGACCGAGAGCTTCTCGGCCATCAGCTTGGTCTTGCCCTTGCGCCGAATACCCGCCGTATCCACAAACCGGAAGCTGTGCCCCCCGCGCTCGACCACCTCATCCACCGCGTCCCGCGTGGTACCCGCGATCGGCGAGACAATGGCGCGGTTTGAGCCGGTGAGAGCATTCAGCAGCGTGCTCTTGCCAACGTTCGGCCGGCCGATGATCGCGATCTTGGTCTCAGTCTGCACGAAGTCACCGTGAGTCCGCAGCGTGCGCGGACGAGGAGCGTCGCCATCCGCCTCGGACCCCACAGGCTCATCGACAGGGCCGTCCTCGTCTTCCGCCTCCTCTTCCTCGATCGTGAGCATGTGCTCCGGTTCGAGCTCCAGAGCCGCAGGCAGCACGTCAAAGACCTCGTCGAGCAGATCGCCGATGCCGGAGCCGTGCTCGGCCGAGATAGGCAACACGTTCTTGAAGCCGAGCCGGCGGAAGTTCTCGGCAGACGGCAGCAGCTCCGCCGTATCCATCTTGTTGACCGCCAGGAAGCATGGTTTGCCGCCGCGCAGGAGCAGCCGTGCCAGCTCCAGATCGGGTGAGGCCAACTCCGTCCGTCCGTCCACCACCATGACGATCGCATCGGCCTCTTCGAGCGCGACCTGCGCCTGGCGGAAGATCTCGCTCGGAATCAGCGCCTCATCATCCGGCACGACGCCGCCGGTATCGACCAGCCGCACATCCCGCCCACTCCACTCCACCTCGCCATAGATACGGTCGCGCGTAATGCCGGGCTCGTCGCCGACGATCGACCGCCGCGTGCCGGTGAGTCGATTGAAGAGCGTCGACTTGCCGACGTTCGGCCGGCCACAGATCGCCACCAGCGGAAGCGAGTTGTTGTACTCGAGGTTAGGATCAACACCGAGACCGCCGCCCACACCGACCTGGTTTCGCTTCTTCACAATGGAGCCGCCGGCGAGCGACGTGGTGAGGTCTTCACTGATGCGCTCGGCCTCGCGCCATTGCTGCTCGTCAAGATCGGCTGCGGCACGTGGGCGATTCGCCGGAATGCGACCGGTGGCTCGCCGGGGCACGGCGCCCTCAGGAGCAATCGTCTGCTTGCGTTCAAACTCCGGCGAGCGGCGAGGAGTCTTCGCAGCCCGTTCGGCGGCTGCCTTCTTCGTGGCGATCTTCTTACGATTCTTCGGCGCCACGGCCCCGGTCACGGCGGTGCCGGTCTTCTTCCTGGACGGATTCTTGCCCAGCTTTGGCCGGGTGCTGGCCTGCCGGTGCT
>CAXTJC010000515.1:0-2248 GCA_964244225.1 uncultured Acidobacteriaceae bacterium | reverse complement strand
CGGCCATACAACACCTACACCCCAATCTCCGCCCGGATTGCCCCCGCGATCGCGTCCGCATGCGTCCGCATCGCCAGCTCACTCTCCGCCTCGATCATCACCCGCGCCAGCGCCTCCGTACCCGAGTAGCGGATCACCACGCGCCCGCTTTCCGCCAGCTCTTCCTCCGCCGCTCGCGTCGCCGCCACCACCGTCGGCATTGTTTCGAGCGCCCGCCGCTCGCGCACCTTTACATTCACAATCACCTGCGGAAACACCTTCAGGTCCTCAATCAGCTCCGCCAGGCTCTTCCCCGCGCGATGCATGATGTCCAGCACCAGCAGCGCCGTCAGCAAGCCGTCTCCGGTCGTAGATCGCCCGCTGAAGATGATGTGCCCGCTCTGCTCCCCGCCCAGCGCCGCCCCTGTCTCCCTCATCTTTTCGAGCACGTACTTATCGCCCACCGGCGCTCGCAGCATCGCAATGCCCGACCGCTTCAGCGCCGCCTCCAGCCCCATGTTCGACATCGTCGTCGCCACCACCGTCGCCCCCGCCAGCAGCCCGCGCGCCTGCAGATCCCGCGCCGCCAGCAGCAGCACCGCATCGCCGTTCACCACGCGCCCGTACTCATCGGCAAACAGACACCTGTCCGCATCGCCATCAAACGTCACGCCGAGCGACGCACCCTCCCGCTTTACCTCCGCCGCCACGATCTCCGGGTGCAGCGCCCCGCAGTACTCGTTGATGTTCCGCCCTGTCGGCGAGGCATGCGTAATCACCACCTCGCCCGCCAGATCGCTGAAGAGCTGCGGCGCCACCGAACTCGCCGCGCCGTTCGCGCAATCGATCACGATCCGCCGGTTATCGAGCGTCAGCCCCGGCACCGCCGCCAGCAGGAAGCGCACATACTCCGCCCGGTCCGCCTCATTCACTGCGGGCGCCCGCTCTTCGACCACGGCATCATCCTTCGTCCGCTCAAGCGCGCGGAAGATCTCCTCTTCGATCCGGATCTCCGTCGCATCCGGCAGCTTGTAGCCATCCGGCCCGAACAGCTTGATCCCGTTGTCCTCCCACGGATTATGCGACGCCGAGATCACCACCCCGGCAGAAAACCTGTGCTCCCGCGCCAGAAATGCGATCGCCGGCGTCGTGATCACGCCCGCGCTCTCAACCATCGCCCCGCCCGCCATCAGCCCCGCCGTCAGCGTCCCGGCAATCCACCCGCTGGACTCGCGCGTGTCCATCCCCAGCAGCACCTTCGCCGCTCCGCTCGCATGCTTGAGCGAGTGCGCCAGCGCCACGCCGATCGCATGAATCGTTCGCGGATCAAGCGGTGCCTGCCCGGCAATGCCGCGAATCCCATCCGTCCCAAAAAGCTTCTTCATCCCTGTTCCGTCTCCGTCACCTCTGCGATCAACGACCCCTGCGCCAGCCGCGCTCGTATCCGCCGGCCCGGCACCGTATCCGTCGATGAGGTTATCAGCCCACTCGCCTCTCCCGTCGTCCCCTCAAGGTTGTAGAGGAGCGCGTAGCCCCGAGCCAGCACCGCCTGCGGCGACAACGCCTCCAGCCGCGCCGACACCCTCTCCATCGTTCTCTGCCGCTGCATCACTCCGCCCCGCGCCCCGGCTTCCAGCCGCGCCTCCAGCCGCGCCAGCCGGTCTCGCCCCCAGATCAGCCGCGTCGCCACATTCTGCTGCTCCAGCCGCGCTCGCATCTGCTCCAGCCGCCGCAGCCGCGCCGCCCCGGCCAGCTCGACCGCCCGCCGCAGCCGCCGCTCCAGGTCGTCCAGCTGCTGCCCCCGCCGGTCTAGCCCCGCCTGCACCCGCCGCAACACATGATCCGCCGACATCCGCGCAAATCGCTGCCGCGACTCCAGCAGCCGGTATCGGCTCGCCCGCTTTAGGCTCCGTTCGAGCGACTCCAGCCGCTCTTCAATCTTGTGCTGCGACTGCGTCATGATCTCCGCCGCGGCCGAGGGCGTCGGCGCGCGCAGATCCGCCACAAAGTCCGCGATCGTAAAGTCCGTCTCATGTCCCACCGCCGAGATCACCGGCAGCGCCGAGTCCGCAATCGCCCGCGCCAGTACCTCATCGTTGAACCCCGCCAGATCCTCCGGCGCTCCCCCGCCCCGCGCGATCACGATCACCTCCGCCCGATCCGGGTTCCGGTTGAACCAGCGCAGCCCCGCACTCACCGATGCCGCGCACCCCGGCCCCTGCACCACGGCCGGATACACCAGCAGATTCAACCGCGCATGCCGCCGCCG
>CAXTJC010000514.1:0-2251 GCA_964244225.1 uncultured Acidobacteriaceae bacterium | reverse complement strand
TAGAGCAATTTTCCTGATGCTGTGCCGTTGTTCGACTGCTGTGGAGGCCATTTTCCTTGAGAGAAAATGGCACGGGCGGGAGTGGCCTGCTGTACACCTTCAGGAAAATAGCTACAGATCCATGGACGAACGATGGGCGCGGAAAGTCTGTCCCGCCCGGCCGTCCAGGATGGCCTGTTTTGGCCGGCCTACACGATCGAATGAGAGATTTGCGTGGTGCGGAGAGAGCAGCGGTTGGTGGACTTGTTTCCTAGGCGAACGAGGATCACGACGGCAAAAAAGCAGAGACGAACGGAATGGGTGTTAGCGGGCCTGGGAGATTTTTGTAGCGGACGCAACGCGGGTCTCTGCTGGATCCTGTCCAGGGGCGCCGGCCTCGCAGCGCTTGAGAATGGCGGTATGAAGACGCTGCTGAAACTCGATGGAGAGGGTGTAGAGCTCGTTATCGCGGTAGACCTCGATCGTCTTGCGCGTGGTATCGAGCACGACCTCGCAGTGGTGACAGGCCGCAGAGTGCTCGCGAACTTCCTCGAGAAGATCCGGACTGATGTGTCCGTCGAAGTAGTCGGTCAGCTTACTGAGGAAGTCTGTGCAGGTCATGCCGGGAGGCCCTCTTCTTTGCGCTTCTTGAAGTAACGGCTGAGACGCTCGCGAAGTTGCAGGCGAGCGCGGAGCAGTCTGGATTTTACTGCGGGAACGCTCAGGTTGAGCGCCTCCGCGGTTTCTTCGGTCGACAGATGTTCGATGTCGCGAAGGGTGAAGACGGTGCGAAAACCTGGGGGTAAACCCTGAATGGCGCGGCGGAGAATGTCTGAGAGCTCACCCTGATCGAAGATCTGCTCAGGATTGGGCCGCCACTCGGCGAAGTCGCGGGGAATGCTGCCGTCTTCGGTCTGAACGTCCTGGTCCATGGAGACGGTCTTCGAGGTCTTGCGCTTGCGGAGGCGCATGAGGCTCTCATTGACGGCGATGCGGGTGAGCCAGGTGGAGAATTTGGAGTTTCCCTGGAACTGGTTGAGCTTCTCGTAGGCCTTGAGGAAGGCGTCCTGCGTGATGTCTTCGGCGTCTTCGCGGTTCTGGGTGATGTGCTGGGCGACACGGAAGATCTGCCGCTCGTACTGGCGGACGAGCTGGGCGAAGGCGGCAGCGTCTCCGGCGCGGGATCGCTCAACCAGGGCGACGTCGGGGTGAATCTCTTCAAGTCCGGGTGTTTCAATGACAGGCATAGGCAAAAGATGCAGGAACCCGGGCGGCGAGCGCGGAATTGCGATCGAGGCGCGGAGGTTCGGCAAGGTCCATAGTAACTGTTGAACATGGGCGACCCCAAGTTGAGGCAGCGGCTGAAGGGGCTTACCGAGGCTGCAAGCGTATCCGTTGAGATTCCGCTTGCGCGGGTTCGAGCGCCAGGACGGGAGGGGCGGGGCATACTGGAGACCGGGGCCGAACGTCCCGACGAGAGATTCGACCTGATGTCCTGGACGTCCTTGAAGCTGCTGCCGGCTGTTCTTTTCCTCCTCCTGCCGAGCCTGCCCATGGCGGGGCAGGAGAGCTCGCCTTCGCATACGAAGAAGACTGCCGGCTCTGGGCGGACGGCGGCGGGCAGGAAGAGTGCGTCCGCTGCGGCCAAGGTGCCCGTTGGGAGGTCGTCCGCCGGAAGTTCAAAGATAGCTGCTGGCAGATCAACGACGGGCAAGACGAGGACCTCGACCAGCAGACGAGGGAAGAAGGCTACGGTTTCGGCGAAGGGACATGGGGCGAGCGGTGGGCCCACGCCGCAGACGCTGAAGCTGGCGAGCGCGTTTCGGGCGACGACGGAGCTGCGGCCGATGGCGCAGCAGCTGGCCGCGCAGAGGTCGCCGGCAGCCTACGCGGGGGTGCAGACGTATGCGCAGGGGCATCCGGGTGACGCGGCTTCCGCGGCGTACCTGGCGCTGGGCCATGCGTATGCACTGGATCATCGGTATCCCGAGGCGGTTGGGGCGTTCCGGGCGGCGCTGACAGGGAGTGATGCGCTGGGCGACTATGCGGACTATCTCGGAGCGCAGGCGGCGATCCATGCCAACCAGATCGATGCCGCGGCCGCGCTCTTGAAGAACTTTGCCGAGCGGCATCCGGACAGTATCTTTCTGGCGAATGCGCCGGTGCTGCTGGCGAACCTCACCCTGCAGCAGGGGGATGCGGCGGGTGCGATACGGCTGCTGGAGCCGCTGCGAGAGACGGCGCTTGCGAGGAATGTGGATTTTCGGTATGC
>CAXTJC010000513.1:0-2252 GCA_964244225.1 uncultured Acidobacteriaceae bacterium | reverse complement strand
CTCTCCAGTGGCTGCTGCTCCGCCTTTTGCACCTTTGAGAGCTTTTACTCCCAAACGGGCTAGCAATGTATTGACGCCGATCTTACCGACGGCATCGGCGAAGAGTCCTCCAGCCCCCTTGAGGTCGTCTGGGGTTTTGGCTTGTTTGCAGCAGACTTGTTGGAACTGATAGAGCTCTTTCAGGCCGGAGACAATCTGGGCCCCGGACATGGCGAGGCCGACCAGAGCGAGGGCAGCAACGACGTCTTCGACCTCGCCTGCGACGGGGATGGCTTGAATGACGGCGGCGGCGCCAAGTGCGATGGCGATGCCCTTGGCTCCGCCGAGGGCGTCGAGGACGCCTTTGCCGAGCGGCGCTTGTTTGATGGCGGCTTCCATCTTTTGCGCGCAGCTTAGGCCGACGAGGGATGGGGCGGCGGTGCCTACCTGGTTGGACTGTGTGGTGCTGATGCGGTGGAGGCGGCCTGCGGCTCGGAGGTGGATGTCGCCTTCGGTGTGGAAGGCTATGGCGGGGCGGCCGGTGTCGGCGGCTTTTTCGGTGAGGACGAGGCGGTTGGAGCGCGGGGTGGCGAGGGTGAGGGACTCCTGGCCGGGGGTGTCGACGAGGTGGACGCGGATGCCGCTTTTGGTGACGATGCGCTTGACCAGGTTGCCGTCCGACTCGCCGGCGGTCTCGTACTGCTCGCGGGGGGGCTGGTGGGTGCTGTTCCACAGGCTGCCGAGGACGACCGGGCGCTCGGGATCGGCGTCGAGGAAGCCGACCAGAACCTCGTCGCCGATCTCCGGCATGACGGTGAGGCCGAAGCCGGCGCCGGAGTGGAGGCTGGTCATGGGCGCCCAGAGGAGAGGGCCGTTGCCTTGCCAGAAGAGCGAGACCTGGAGGCGGCCGCGGCCGAGGGGGTCGTGGTTGGCGACTACGCGGGCCACCTGGGTGCCGGGAGCGACGGCCGGGGGCGGACGGTGGGGTGCGCGCCATTGCTTCCAGGGGGTGGCAATAAAGTGGTTGACGTAGCCGGCGGGGGTCCAGAGGTGGGTGACCTCGATGACGTTGAATACGCCTGAAGCCTCGCCTAGATTCTGGACCTCGATGGAGCCGCCGGCGGTGACGGTTTGATCGCGCGATGTGCCACCGGCGAGGACGCCGCCGCCGAGCGAGCGTTCGGCCTCGGAGCGCGCGCGTTCGAGCATGTCGGCGCAGGTCGCGGAGCGGGAGCGCGGGGTAAAGCCGAGGAGATCGAGTGACGTAGAGCCGCCGGAGACGGCATCGCCCATGCGCTGGCCAGCGGACTCGAACTGCGGCTGCTTCTGTTCGCCGGGCGAGATGTGGCTGGAGAAGGTGGCCGAGTCGTACTGGGCCGCGGCGACCCTGGCGGGGCCGAGCTCGCCATCGAGGAAGAACTCGAGCAGGCCGAGTTCGCCGCGGAAGAGAAGCGGGCGGGGGTCGTCAAAGGTGTTGCGAAGCTCGGGGGCGCCGAGGCCGGTGCGGATCCAGCCGTTGTGATCGTCGGCCAGGCGGAGGAGGAACTGCCAATTCGTCTCGCCGTACTGGATGTACTCGGAGGGAGAGGTTTTCTCGGCGAGCTGCGAGGAGACGCCGCCGGCGCGGCTTGCCAGCTGCTGGGCGATGCTGTTGAGCGAGGGTGTGGCGAAGTAGGTGTTGCGCTCGGAGTGGTCGATGAGCCAGGAGGTTGAAGCGGCGCGAAGGAGTGCGGTGTAGCTTCCCCACACCTCGCGGCGGAGTGCGACGTCGATGATCACGCCGCTAAAGATGATGTGGCTGCTGCCGTCTTCAGCGGTGATGCTGAGCCCGCAGGAAGCGCCGAGAGCCTCTTCGCCGGGAATTGGATAGCCGAGCGTGTCGCGGCACTCGATCTCACAGAACCAGTGATCGTTGAGGCGCTGGCGGACCTCAACCCGCTGGAGGATGGCTCCATTGAGCAGGTCGCCGCCGATGGTGACGAAGGCCGGTTGGCTCATGCACAGTCCTCGGAGTCGAGCGCGGGTTGAGCGACACTTTCGAGTCGCCGACGCGGCAGACGGCATTCTTCCTGGCCGGCGAGGTCGGGAAGAAGGCCGGCGGCTTCGCTCCTTGCGCCGCAGGCGATCAGTGCGGCGCGAAGCTCGGTGGGGGTAGAAAAGCGAGCGTCCGGACGCTTTTCAAGCAGCCGCAGGATAAGTTTGGCCAGTGCCGGATGCTCGGTGTGGAGGTTAGCGGGCAGGATGGGCGCCTGTTCGAGATGCTGACGCTTGAG
>CAXTJC010000512.1:0-2264 GCA_964244225.1 uncultured Acidobacteriaceae bacterium | reverse complement strand
GGCGTCCACTGCCGCGAAGCCTGATCTCGCGACTCGGCCAGCAGCCCAGCGAAAGCCAGCTGCAGCACTGAGACAATCTCGGGTCACTCCTCTGCTTTATTGGTTGTCATCCTGAGCGCAGCGAAGGATCCCCGCATTTCGCTTTTACGACGGAGCGGAGCGACGTACACCTTGCTCTCACGGCGTCTCCCTCTCGCGATCACAACCGGCAAGACCAACCAGCCACACGAGTTGCACCCGCCCACACAGCATCGGGATGTTACTCTGGCGGCGTGTGCGGGTAGCGTTCGGAAGCTCGTGGCTGCCCCGCCGCCGCATGGAAGGTGGGTTCACAAACAGCGTGCCAAGCAACAGCCTGCAAACGAACAATCTGGAACTGACCATCGTCATGCCGTGCCTGAACGAAGCGGAGACGCTCGCGATCTGCCTCGATAAGGCACAGCGCTTCCTCGCGACCTCGGGCATCGCCGGCGAGATCATCGTCGGCGACAACGGCTCGACCGACGGCTCGCAGAGCATCGCGCTCGCGCACGGCGCCCGCGTCATCGATGTTCCCATCCGCGGCTACGGTGCGGCGCTCTACGCGGCCTGCATGGCGGCGCGCGGCCGCTACCTCATCATGGGCGACTCCGACGACAGCTACGACTTCTCCAATCTCAGCGCCTTCGTCGCCAAGCTGCGTGACGGCAACGACCTCGTCATGGGCAACCGCTTCTCGGGCGAGATCAAGCCCGGAGCCATGCCCTGGAAGAACCGCTACATCGGCAACCCTGTCCTCTCCGGCATCGGCAAGCTGCTCTTCCGCTCCTCGCTCGGCGACTTCCACTGCGGCATTCGCGGCTTCTCGAAGGACGCCTTCCTCCGCATGGACCTCCACACCACCGGCATGGAGTTCGCCTCCGAGATGGTCATCAAGGCCACCCAAATGCGTCTGCGCCTGGCCGAGGTGCCGACCACGCTCTCGCCCGACGGCCGCAGCCGCCCCCCGCACCTTCGCCCCTGGCGCGACGGCTGGCGTCATCTCCGCTTCATGCTGCTGCTCAGCCCCAACTGGCTCTTCCTCTTTCCCGGCGCCGCCCTCATGCTGGCCGCGCTGGTGCTTGGCGGCTTTATTGAGGCAGGCCCGCTCACCATCGGGCAGCTCCACTTCGATATCGACACCCTTATCTACTGCGCCTTCGGCCTGCTCATCGGCTTTCAGGGCCTCATGTTCGCGCAACTCTCCCGCGCCTATGCCGTACAGGAAGACCTCTATCCCACCAGCCGCCGCTCGAAGGAGATCTCCGAGAGCCTCTCGACCGAGCGCGGCCTCGTCGCCGGTCTTCTCCTCCTTCTGCTTGGCCTCGGCCTTGCGATCTACTCGGTCGTCACCTGGAAGCGGCAGGCCTTTGGCGAGCTCGAACTCAGCCAGACCGCCCGGCTGGTCATCCCCGCCGCCACCGCCATGGCGCTCGGCGTCGAGACCATGCTGTTCAGCTTCTTTCTCAGCACCCTCGCGCTCAGCGTGCGCCATCACCAGCCGGAGATCTCCGAGCGCCGGCCCGACCCACTCGACTCCCCTTCGACGAACGCTCTCGCGGAGACTCAGGAGCGTCTGCTTTGATTCCTGACAGCATCCCCATGCCGCTCCTGCCGGCCATCACCGCACTTTCGCTGCTTCACTTCGCCGGCGCCATCCTCTGGTCCGTGCTCATCCTGCTCAGCATCGCCGGCTACGGCAGCCTTCTGCTTCGTCTCGCGGGAGTCCGCCGCGCGGCGCTCGCAACCGCGACCACGACGGGCTTCGGTGTAGCGCTTCTGCTCGGCGGCCTGCTGAACCTGCGCGGTCTCATTACCGTGCCGGTGCTGTACGGCTTCCTCGTTCTCGGCCTGGTCGCCGGCGCGCTCGGCTGGCTCCAGCGCGGCACGGCCGGGCAGGAAGCGGACCAGCCTCCATCGAGGGCAGGCAGCGATGGGTGGATCGCGACGGCCATCCTGACCGTCTTCGCCCTGATGTTCGCGCTTCGCCTGGGCGCGTCCGTCCACACCCCCTACTACCAGATCTCCGACGACTACAACTTCTATCTCGCCTCGCCCGTGAAGATGCTCGAGACGCACCACTTCGCGGCCGATCCCTTCAGCGAGCGCCGGATTATGTCCTCGCTCGGCGGCAACAACTTCCTTGAGGTCCTCGTCCTCTCCGCCCTTCCCATCGAAGACGTGCAGATGGCCGATCGCGCCGTCGGCCTCCTGTTGCTGGCCCTGCTTGCCTTCCGCCTCTCCCG
>CAXTJC010000511.1:0-2284 GCA_964244225.1 uncultured Acidobacteriaceae bacterium | reverse complement strand
CGGCCCTTCTTCGGCAGCAGAAAGATGAACCGCATCATCAGCGAGTTAGAGAACGGCCGCATGTTCGCAACCGGAATGGAGATCACCTGATCCAGCTTCGCCGAGGCTTTCTCCGTGTGCGGCATGGGCGTCGAACTCACGTAGCCATCATTCATGTAGACCTGAATGGTGCTGTCGTTCGAGATCGGAATGCTGTTATATCGATAGCCCATGTGGAACGAGAGGTCCTGCTTGTTGCCGTAGAAGAGATCGGGCGGCAGCCGCATGTAGCCGCGGATCGGCACCGCGCCGTCACCCTGCAGATCGCCCGTCTGCGCGATATCGCCCAGATGAACCACCTTGTCAGTGCGCAGCCAGCGCGGCGCATCGTCTGGCTCGCGCGGCGCAGGCGCCTTCAGGCTCGGAATACGCACCTGATCGCCCTGGAAGAGGCCGCGCTGCAAGGTCAGCGCCATGGCAGCCGTCACCAGATCGTCCGGATTGTCGCCTGTCAGCACCAGCAGCTTGGAGTACGGGTCCGAAGGATTGGTCCGCATCGCAACCGTCGGCCCGGAGCTTCCCGTGATGTTGAAGCTGGTCGGCAGCTCGGCGGAGTTCTCACTAATCACAATCGCGTTGCCTGCTGGAATCGTCCCGAACGATACCGGGAAGCGAGCCGGGCGAAAGTCCGTCATGATGCCGAACCACGACGCCACAATACCGGCCGCCTGCATGGCCTTCGGCGAAGGCTGCGCGAGAAAGATGATCGGCACAACGGGGTGCAGATTGACGGCCGCGTCATAGAACGGCAGCGGCAGCAGCTTCAGGTCATTCTGCAATGGAAGCAGCGCCCCCGCGATCTCGATGGTTGAGTTTGTATCGACGTGACTCCACAGCGTCGAGCTCGATGGATCTTCGCACTGGGTCGTGTAGTGACCGACGAACTCAAAATTTAGTTCGTTTTGATGAACCAGCATCTCCGCCGGCATCGTCAGCGTTGCTTCGAGCATGGCGCTCGATTCATTGCGCGTCACGCTCACGGAGCTCTGCCCGGAAGATCCAGCCTGGTCCGCCGCAGCCTCCTTCGCGCCGTTCACCGTCGGCTGCATCGAGACCGGCAGCGTCGCAAAGAGAGTTCCATTGAGCGAGACCTTCAGGTGACTCAGCGAGGGCAGCAGCGCCGGCGAAAAGTGATACCGGATGTGCATCGTCGCTGTCTTAACCACCTGCGTCTGCGGCACGGAGAAGTACACGGAGTGATAGGCATCCACACCGCGCAGAACAATGGTGTCCTGCACGCCGACATCCGCCAGCGTGAAACGATTATCGAAGCTTCCCGCCGCGGTTGAGCGCGCCTGCACGCCGCCATCGATCACTGCGCCCACACCGCCACCCTGCGGCTCGGCGCTCTGTTGCAGCGCCTGCGCTCCAGTAGGCGCCTGCGCGGACTTTGCCATCGTCGCCCCAAAGACAGCCAGCAGAATGAGCGGCGCAATGCTGGTGGCGAGCCGCCCCTTCGGCACGGCTGCCGTCTTGTTCGGCTTCCAGAACAGCTCCTGGGCTGTCATCGAGAGACCGCGCATGGAGAGCGAGAAAATCCGTCGCAGGCTGCGCAGCGGACGGTCCGGTTCACGTGATTCGCCCCATCCCAGCCATGTGTCGGCGCGCGAGTAGAGCACCATCGTCAGCGCCTCTTCTTCCTGCAGCGTCAGCGGGTCATACTGCGCGCGCAGCACGATGCCTTGCGCCTGCACTACCGTCGCCGGCAGCGTTGCGTTGCCGTCGAGCACAGGAAAGATCAGCTGGATCGGCTGTCCCGGCTCGACACCCAGCTCGCGCTCGACGCGCATCATCACGCCGCCGCTCGACATATCGGCCGTCACGCCATGGACGATCGTGCCGTTCGGCAGCACCACCTGTCCCGGAACCTCCATGGTCACGCGCACGGTCTGCCGCCTCTGCTGGCCTTCCCACGCCACGCCCACGCACACTCCAAGAATGATCATGTTGAAGCACGTCCAGAGCAGATTCATCAGGATGGTGCCAAGATGGTCCGGGTCGTACATGCCGGCAAGAAAGCTCAGCGGGAACGGCAAGCCGGCGCCGGGAAAATGAAAGTAGCGCGGCAGAGCAGCCAGAATGCCGAGAAGGTTCAGCGACATCATCAACAGGAACGGCTGCGCAATGCGCGAATCGAAGAAGCTCTTATTCACGACGCCGCCCTTCGCGGTCACGTTGAAGCTGCCAAGCTTGGGATTGACCAGGGCAAGCATCGTGGGAAGAAAAATATAAGGTGCGAGCACAG
>CAXTJC010000510.1:0-2288 GCA_964244225.1 uncultured Acidobacteriaceae bacterium | reverse complement strand
GCTTCGGCCGGACTACGTCGACGCCTATACCAACATGGCGCTGGTCGAGATTCAATGGGAGCAGTACGACGCAGCCAAGCCGCATCTCGAGAAAGCCCTCGCACTGGCTCCGGAGAATGCGCGCGCCCTCTACTACCGCGCCCTCGTCAAGCGCAACGCGGGCGATCTTGACGGCGCAATCGACGATCTTCAGCTTGTCGCAAAGGCCTTTCCCCGCTCCCGCGATGCGCACCGCGAACTCGGCTTCTCTTTCTATCAGCAGCACAAATACGAGGACGCCCGCGCGGAGTATGTAACCGTTCAGAGCATTGACCCCGACGATCTCGCCGCGCACTACAACCTCGCCATCCTCTACCGTCGCCTTGGCATGAAAGACAAGGCCGCTGTTGAGTCCGCTGCCTTCGCCGATCAGAAGGACGATCCCACAGCCAGCATCTACGCGCTGCAGTTCCTGCGCAAACATACGGAGATCGCCAGTGAAAGCGTCGTCTGGCACACGCATGATCTGGACGGCCCAGCGCCGGGAAGCGCAGGCAGCTCTGCCATGCCCAGCAGCTTCTCCGCCAACCAGTAAGCACGCGCCCTTATGAAGAAAGCCGCGCCTGGGTGCGCCTCTACAATCAGACTTGTCATGCTGCGTTCCTCCCTTCGTGGTACCACTCTCTGTACAGCGGCCCTTCTGGGCTCACTCCTGATCGCGTCTTCGTGTTTCCAGCCACGCATCCTGACTGTGCATGCATCGGCCGCCTCCAACCGAGCCGCAGGCCGCGCGCTCTTTCACGAGAAGGGCTGCGAACACTGTCACGGCGTTGACGGTGTGGGCGGCGAGAAGGGACCCGATCTCTCCGGCATCGGGCGCGAACGCAAGCCAGAGCAGATCAGCACACAGATTCTTCACGGCGGCGATGCCATGCCGCCCTTCGCCGACGTCCTCGCGCCCGATGAGGTCAAGCTGCTGGTCGAGTATCTCTCCGCAAAGAAGAGAGTCGTGAAGGTTAAGCGAGCTCCATCCTCGCCCGGCGTGCCCAGCTCTAAACCGGACTCTGGCGGGTCGGATGATCAGTAACTCATTCAGTCACATTTGCCCCTCCCTTGAAAGGCCATTTATGGCACGTTCTCTCTCCGCCGTTCGGCCTGCGCGATCGCTCGCCGCCATCGCCCTTCTGCTCGCAGCCGCAGCGGCGGCGCTGCCCGCACAGAGCCCGCTACCCGCGAACCCGCTGGAGCAGCAGACGCCAAAGGCTACCGAGGGTTCGCAGCCCGCATCCTCCTCCGGCGTCAACACCGGCGGCGCGCATCCGCCGTTGCTCGATAGCCAGCACCGCCCTATGACCGCCGGCGGCTTCGTCAAAACGGGACCCATCGTCTTTGAAGACATTGCCGCAAAGGCCGGCCTCTCCACCTGGCGCCACCGGATGGGAACGCCGAAGAAGGCCTACATCCTTGAAAGCATCGGCTCGGGTGTTGCTCTGCTCGACTTTGACAACGATGGCTGGCTCGATATCTACCTCGTCAACGGCTCCACAATCGAGGCTGAAGCCGGCAAAGCGCCCGCCCCGCACGCCGCGCTCTTCCACAACAACCACGACGGAACCTTCACCGACGTCACCGCCAAAGCCGGCGTCGCCAACGATCGCTGGGGCTTCGGCGCCGTCGTCGGCGACTTCGACAACGACGGCTGGCCCGACATCTTCGTCTCAAACTTCGGCCGCAGCCGCCTCTACCGCAACAACCACGATGGCACCTTCACCGACATCGCCGAAAAGGCCGGCGTCACCGTCAACGGCTGGGCCACCGGCGCCACCTGGGGCGACTTCGACGGCGATGGCCGGCTCGACCTCTACGTCCCCGGCTACGTCCACTTCGACATGGCCGCGCGTGTCGCCGCCGTCCCAGCCACCAACCTCTCCTGCCAGTTCCGCGGCATCCCCGTCATGTGCGGACCGCGCGGCCTTGAGGGAGAACCCGACCACCTCTTCCACAACAACGGCGACGGCACCTTCACCGACGTCACCAGGCACGCCGGCGTCGTCGACGAACACGCCTTCTACGGCCTCGCCTCCTTGTTCCTCGATGTCAACGACGACGGCAAGCCCGACCTCCTTGTCGCCAACGACTCCACCCCCAACTACCTCTACCTCAACAAGGGCGACGGCACCTTCGAGGACGCCTCCTTCGCCTCCGGCTACGCGCTCAACGAGAGCGGCCGTGAGACCGCCAGCATGGGCATCGCCGCCGGCGACTACACCCATAACGGTCTCATCGACCTCTTCAACACCACCTTCTCC
>CAXTJC010000509.1:0-2293 GCA_964244225.1 uncultured Acidobacteriaceae bacterium | reverse complement strand
CCGGTTGCTTCGTGAGGGGCGTGGTTATTGCGCTTCTTTGTTCTCGATCGTTCGGTCGCCCTGTGCTGGTGCCTTCCTATGGAGGCTGGGGAAGACACTCTCAAAGTGCATGAGCTTGCAGAAGATCGCGGCGCCGTTGTTCCTTTGCTTTGGCATCTGGAAGTAGCAAATATCTTGGGGATCAAACTCAAGAATGGAGTTAGAAGTTCTATCACTCTAAAGAATGGACTTGATTTACTCGCCGCAACGCCGATCGTGACCGATCAGCATCATCCAAGCGCTGAGCATCTGCTATCGCTGATGGAGCTTTATGGCCTGACTGCCTACGATGCTTGCTATCTCGAGCTCGCGATCCGCCTGCAGCTTCCAATAGCAACACTCGACAGGAAGCTCAGCCGCTCAAGGCAAGCCGCCGGTCTTCCCATGCTTATCGAACTGTTCTCCTGATTCCAAATGCATCTCATCGAACTCTATAAATCCGTTCAAGGCGAAAGCTCCTTCGCCGGCCTGCCCTGCATCTTCGTGCGCCTTGCCGGCTGCAACTTGCGCTGTGCCTGGTGCGACTCTGAGTACACCTTCTCTGGTGGTAAACCGTTCACCGCCGACGAAATCCTCGCGCAGATCGACGCCCTCGCGCCCTGTCGCCTCATCGAGTTCACCGGCGGCGAACCCATGCTGCAGGCCCGCGAACTTCTCCCCCTCATGCAGACCCTCCTCGACCGCGGCTTCGAGCTCATGATCGAGACCTCGGGCGAGCGCCCCTTGGCCGATGTCCCAACCGCCGTGCACAAGATCGTTGACGTGAAGTGTCCCGGCGCCGGCGGCGCCGCGAACAGCTTTCGCCTCGACAACCTCAACGCCCTCACGCCCCGCGATGAGGTCAAATTCGTCCTCTCCGACCGCCGCGACTACGAGTTCGCTCGCGACTTCATCCGCGAGCACGCGCTCGAAACCAGGGCCGGCGGCATCCTTCTCTCGCCCGCCTTCACCAAGACACCCAGCCCGCTCCGCACCGCAGACAACATTGCCCTCGACCCCCGCGATCTCGTCGACTGGATGCTCGCCGACGGCCTCCCCGTCCGCCTCTCGTTACAAATTCACAAGTTCATCTGGGAGCCGCTCAAGAAGGGCGTTTAGCAACCAGCTCCTATCATTCCTGGTTGTCATCCTCGCAGGGGATTTGCTTTTGGCCTTACTGCCTTCTCTACCCAACAGCACAGAGCTGTATCACTCCCCCGCATAGCTCCGCGTCTTCCAACTTACCGTGCCACCCCGCACCTTGCGCGCCAGCGCATACCACTGCAGCACCAGCAGCACGCCAACACCAACCGGGTGCAGCCACGCGCTGCGCAGCCTCTGCCGGTATCGGAATGCTGCCAGCATCCGTGGCAGCCAGGCAGCCCACACCGCCACAAACAGCAGCGCCGCTTCTATTGCCGTCACCGGCCGCCGCGCCACCAGCAGCCAGGCCATCACCGCAAACGGCATCACCTGCCCCAGCAGCAACACCGCCGTGATCGGCACGATCCGAACCGGAGCCGCCATGCCTTCCGTCGCATTCTTTGCCAATCCGCTCCACACCTGCCCGGCCGACCGGTACATCCGGCACCGTACTAGCCGCGTCAGATCCGCCAGGTCCGTCCGCTGCCCATGCTCGCGCAGCAGCCGCGGCAGCCGCAGGCCATCGTGCATGGTCTCCCGAATGGCCGCATGGCCGCCGCTTGCGAAGTATTCCCTCTGCTTCACCAGCAGAAACTGCCCACACCCCGCGGCGAACCCCGGGTTGGTCGACCCCCGCATACGTTTGAACGGCAGAAATCCCAGCAGCACAAAGTGAATCAGCGGCAGCAGCAGCCACTCCATCGTGGTCTCCGTCACCTGCCGTGGAAACCCGCTCACCAGCGCCGCGCCACACTCCTCCTGAAACCCGAGCATGCGCGCCAGCGCTCCGGGCTCGAGCCGCACATCCGCATCCATAAAGCACAGCCGTTCGTAACCGGCCGCGTGCGCCAGTGCCCAGCAGGCATGCTGCTTTCCGTTCCACCCCCGCGGCAGCGCCGGTGCCTGCTCGAGCCGCACCCGTCTATCCCGAGCCGCCATCTCCAGCACGATCTCCGCCGTCCGGTCAGCCGAGGCATCATCCATCACGATCACTTCAAGCGTCACGCCCTCACTTGCCAGCACGCTCTCCACCGCCGCCCGGATCGACCGCTCCTCGTCGCGCGCCGGAATCAACACGGAGACAGCCGGCAACACGCGTCCCGGCTTCACCTTTCGCGGCTCGCGGTACAGG
>CAXTJC010000508.1:0-2297 GCA_964244225.1 uncultured Acidobacteriaceae bacterium | reverse complement strand
CTATTCGGAGTGGCGTTTGGTTTGGCGGATGCGGGTGATCTCTTCCATGCGCTGCCGCCAGACACGAAGCCCTTCGACGCCATCCTGTCGAACCCGCCCTACATCCCCGACTCTGACCGCGCCGCCCTCCATCCCCAGGTCCGCGACTTCGAGCCCGCCAACGCCCTCTTCGCCGGCCCGCACGGCCTCAGCCTCTACGAGCGCCTCATCCCCCAGGCGCTCCACCACCTTGCCCCCGGCGGCCTGCTCGCCCTCGAGCTCGGCGCCGGCCAGCGCGACGCCCTCGCCAACCTCCTGCACGGCTGGAACGCCGTCCAGTTCCTCAACGACCTGCAAGGCATTCCCCGCGTCGTCCTCGCCCGCCGCCCCTGAAGCAATGTCTCATTCGTTGCCTTGTCCAATTGGTAAAAAGGCGTCATCTCGACCGGAGCGGACGGCTTCATCGTCCGCGCAGTGGAGAGACCTGCAGTTTGCCCGTACTGCCGATACACCTTCAGGAACTCCGCTTGATTGCCGGGCTACCCGTTCAGTCCTGTCCTGCTTTTCTGTCTTGCCTTTCTGTTCTGCTCTTCCTGTCTCGCCTTTCTGTTCTGCTTTCTGCCTTGCCCCTCCTGCTTGCATCGCTCTTTCGCGCAAACGCTAAGCCACCTACCACGTCTCGCCCTCCTCTACGGCCTAAACCCCACACTCCGCCACAGCGGCCCCGGCGCATACACCACCCCCGCCGCCACCGTCCGCCAAACCCGCCGCGTCGCCCGTATATCTCGCAGCGGATCCGCCTCCAGCAGCACCAGGTCTGCTCTGTGCCCGGCGCGCACGCTGCCAACCACATCATCCATCCCCATCGCCCGCGCCGGCACCGTCGTCGCCGATTGAATCGCCTCCATCGCCGTCATGCCCGCCTCCACATACAGCTCCAGCTCGCGATGCAGGCTGTACCCCGGCACCGCCTGGTCCGTCCCCGCTACAACCGGCAGACCCGCCGCGTGCAGCGCACGCACCGTCGCCAGCATCGCCTTGTACCACGCCATAGCGGAGACCTCATCCTTCGCCCCCACACCGCCATGCGAAAGCCCATACGCCAGCTGCGGCGCAACCTTCGTCACTCCCGGCTCAAAGCTCGCCACCGCCTCCCGCTCCGGGTGGTACACCAGCTCATAGAGCGCCAGCGTCGGATCGAAGACCGTGCCATGGCTGCGAAAGATCTCCATCAACCGGCGCGAGCGCTCGCTCGTAAAGTCGATCCGCCAATCCGCCGGCAGCCTCCTGCGATCCGACACCTCGCTAAACTCCATCGCCGGATAGCTCGCATGATTGATCTGGTCCATACCCGCCAGAACCGCCTCAGTCGCCGTCATGCCCGTCGGCACATGGCCCGTCACCGTCATCCCCAGCCGATGCGCCTCCGCCGCGAACACCGGCACCAGCGCCGGCTTGATCGAGCTGTACAACTTAATCTGCAACGCCCCCGCCGCCTTGTACCGCGCCACCACCGCCCGCGCCGCCTCCGGTGTATCCGCGATCACCGCGCCCAGCGACAGCGGCCCACTTCCATCCACCAGCCCTGCAATCAATATCTCCGGCCCAACTCCGTGGCCGTCACGCAGCGCATCCCGCACCGTCGTGATGAAGTCAAACTCATTGCCGCAATCCCGCACGGTCGTAATACCGCTCGCAATATAGATCGGCCCCCACTCCACCTGCTCAAAGTGCGCGTGCATATCCCACAGCCCCGGCAGCAACCACTTGCCGCGCGCATCCATCGTCGGCGTTCCGCTCGGAATCCGAACGTCCTGCCGCGCGCCCGCGGCAACGATGCGATCCCCTTCGAGCAGCACCGCCGAGTCCTCCACCGCAGCGCCGCCGCCGCCATCGATCAGCGTCGCCCCCACTATCGCTAGCCGCCTCCCCGGCGCACCCCGCGCCGCCACCGCCAGCCGCTGCAACGCCTCCAGATTCGCCTTCGCGGCAGCCTGAATAAACGCCGGCAACGACGCCTCGTAGCCCTCCCGCACCGCCTCGAAGTGATCGAACTCCGCATCCGTGCTCACCAACGCGACCAGCCGCCCGGCGCGGTTCAGCCACAGGCTCTCCTGCCCCCAGATCAGCCCGCCCACCGTGTAGCCCGACAGCTCCTCCGCTCCATTCTTCACCCGAATCGAAATCGCCGCGGCCGGCCGGATCGTCACCGTCCCCGCCGGCAGTATTGCGAGCGACGCCGGCCGCCCATGCGCGCTCCAGAATCGCATCATCAGCTCCTGCATCGCAACCGGCGCGTAGCCATCGATAAAAAACGC
>CAXTJC010000507.1:0-2317 GCA_964244225.1 uncultured Acidobacteriaceae bacterium | reverse complement strand
TGTAGCGACCTTTTGCGAGGGAACAAGCGCGCGGTCTTCGCCCGGAAATGGCTTTTCGATGCCCCCGTTGAAGAAATAGGTCACGTGCGCGTACTTCTCGGTCTCGGCGACGCGAAGGTTGCGCAGGTTGGCCTGGGCCATCAAGTTAGCGAGCAGGTTATCCATTGACTCGGACGGGATGACGACCGGGAGACGAAACTTCTTGTCGTACTGCGTCATGCAGACGTATTGGAGGTTTTCCGGAATCTGCGAGCGAGGAATTTCTGCGTCGAGTTCAGCAGCTTTCGGCAGGTCATTGGCGTTGTCCTCGGTGAGACCGCCAGGGACTGAAGCATGACGGGCCAGGACGCGGGTGATCTGGCGGACGCGGTCGGCGCGGTAGTTGAAACAGATGCAGACATCGTTCGAGCGCATAGGTCCGACAGGTGCGCCGTGTGCGTCCACGACGGTAAAGGGTGGTATGAACTCGTCGGTGATGCCGGAGTTGTAGAGATCGCGGATGCGGGCGGTGGGATCGGCGTACTGGCCGCCGGCAGGAGTGCCGGTCACGATGGCGTCAAAGGCTTGGCGCTCTTTCTCCCATCGCAGATCGCGGTCCATAGCGAAGTAGCGGCCGGAGATGCTGGCAATTATGCCGATGCCAGTATCACGGATCTGCTGCTGGAGGGCATTGAGATAGCCCAGACCGCTGGTGGGCATGGTGTCGCGGCCGTCCATGAAGGCGTGAATGAAGACGCGCGTGAGCTTGTGCTGCGCGGCGAGCCGCAGGAGCGCGTAGAGGTGTCGCTGGTGCGAGTGAACACCGCCATCCGAGAGCAGGCCGATGAGATGGAGGGCAGTTCCTTGCTCGGCAGCGAGGGTGATGGCCTGCACAAGAGTGGGATCGGTGAAGAAGCTGCCGTCCGTTATCGCTGTATCGATGCGGGTCATGTCCATGCGGACGACGCGGCCGGCACCCAGGTTCAGGTGGCCGACCTCGCTATTGCCCATCTGTCCGTCAGGCAGACCGACAAAATGGTCGGAGGCGCGGAGGAGCGTGTTGGAGTATTCAGCGAGGAGCTTGTCATAGGTGGGCTTGCGCGCGAGGGCGATGGCGTTGCCGTGCGTCTCGAGCCGATAGCCCCAGCCATCGAGGATAGTGAGAACGACCGGAGCGGAACGTCGCGAGAGGCCTGAAGACATAGGTCTTGTTATAACTGAAGCGTGGGTAGGGCCGAAGGGGGCACGATGATCCTGGACCGGGTGCGCCGGGTTACGCGCGATGGGCGCTGGATTCCAGAGATCGATGGGCTCCGCTTCCTGGCAATTGCGGGAGTGCTGATCTTTCATCTTGCTGGCGAGCTGCAGGCGCGTTCCGGACGATGGATTGCGATCGAGCCGCGGTACAAACCGCTCTTCGATGTGCTGGGGAATGGCGATCGGGGTGTGCGGCTCTTCTTTGTTATCAGCGGAATGATTCTTGCGATGCCTTTTGCAAGGCAGTGGCTGGCCGGCGCAGGGAAGGTTTCACTTAAGAAGTACTATCTGCGTCGTGTGACGCGCCTTGAACCGCCATACCTGATCTCTATCGCTCTCTTCGTGGCCCTGCTCGCGGTCTACGCGCGCGGCCTGCCGCCAGGCTTCCTGAAGCATGTGCTGGCGAGTTCCGTCTATCTTCATACATTGATCTTTGGCGCGATGAGCCCGGTGAACGCCGTGACCTGGAGCCTGGAGATTGAGATTCAGTTCTACCTTCTTGCCCCGCTTGTGATGCAGCTGTTTCGGATTCCGGGCAAGGTGCTGCGACGGGGGGTGATGGGGGCGATCATTACGGCGGCGGGCGTCGTCCAACTGCCGTTTGCGCACCAGATACGAATCACAGGAAGTCTGCTGTTTTACGTGCAGTACTTTATTGCGGGCCTGCTGCTGGCGGATGTCTTCGTGACCGATCTGCCGACGATCGAAAGCTCCTGGCTTTGGGACGCCATGGGTATTGTGGGACTGGGCTGCATGTTTGGATTGAAGGGAGAGTTTGCCGGCGCGCACGCGATCCTGCCGTTCAGCATGGCGCTGCTGATTCTTTCGACGATGCGAAGCCATCTGCTGCGACGGTTCTTCAAGCTGCCGTGGATCGCTGTGCTGGGTGGGATGTGCTACTCCATCTACCTGCTCCATCTGCAGATGATCGCGGTGTTCTTCAAAGTCACACGCCACTTTATCTCGCCGCGGCTGGATTTTCTTGAAAACTTCCTGATCCAGTGTGTTGTAACCATGATCCCCGTTCTGCTGCTGTGCGGGGTGTTCTACCTGCTGGTGGAGAGGCCGTGCATGGATCCGG
>CAXTJC010000506.1:0-2321 GCA_964244225.1 uncultured Acidobacteriaceae bacterium | reverse complement strand
GTGATGACCATGAAGATGATCAGCAGCACCAGCATCACGTCCACCATCGGAGTCACGTTGATGTTGGAGTTGACTTTCTTGCCTTCATCGCGCTTTGAGATTCCCATACTGTATCTCCTGCCTGTGCTCTGGTTCAGAGTTCCGGGATCGAACCCGTCCGCTCCGGATGCCGTTTCGCTGGCAGCATCCGGAGCGCCGGTTTTAAATCCCGCTCGAAGTCACCCTTTCAAAAAAGAAAACTTAGCGGTGGCTCTGCTTGATGAAGTAGTCGACGAGCTCCGACGAGCTGTTATCCATCTCGACGTCGAATGCTTCGACCTTGCCCGTGAAGTAGTTGAAGGTCATTACGGCCGGGGTGACGACGAGCAGACCGAACGCGGTCGTAACCAGCGCCTCGGAGATACCGCCGGCCACCGCGCCGATACCCGAGGTCTTCTGCGTGGCGATCTGCTGGAAGGCGTTAAGAATACCGACCACCGTGCCGAACAGGCCGATAAAGGGCGCTGTCGAACCGATCGTGGCCAGACCACCGAGACCGCGCTTCAACTTCGCGTGAACAATCGCCTCGGAACGCTCGAGGGCGCGCTTCGAGCTCTCCACCTGCTCCTCAGTAATGTTGCCGCCCGAACCGAAGCTGCGGAACTCCTGCAGACCGGCGGTGACAACCTCAGCGAGATGCGACTTCTTCGAACGGTCGGCAACCTTGATCGCCTCGTCCAAACGGCCATCCTTCAGCGCGCCGGCAACCTTGGGTGCGAACTCACGCGACTGCTTGCGGGCAGCCGAGAAGTACAGTGCGCGATCAATAATGACGGCCAGCGACCAGATCGACATGATGAAGAGGAGGATAACGACAGCGCGGGCCAGGTTGCCCATGTTGCCCCAGAGCTGCAGCGGGCTGAAGCCGACCTGCGCCTCCTGTAGGAACACGGCGAGCGAGGCGGGGGCATGCGCGAAATTTGAGAGATGAGCGAGAATCACTTTGGTCTTTCCTCCTGGGGTTATCTTCCGGTCGGGCTGCGGCCGCGAACATCCCTCGTAGGTTGCAGCGAGAGGACGAACGGAGCCGCGTAGTGGACTAAAAGCTTGCGAGAGCCCTAAAAGCTTGCGAGTGCTTCAGCGAAGAGAAGCGGAGCGGGCCGCACACTATGCTGTGCAACCCGCTCGCAGTCCTTACAGAATCAGCCACCCATGTTGAAGTTGACGGTCACGGTGGTTTCGACCTCAGTCGGCTCACCGTTGAGAATATACGGCTTGTACCGCCAGCTGCGAACCGCATCGAGAGCATTGGCGCGCAGCATCTCCGGTCCGCTGATAACCGTCAGACCCTCGATCGTGCCCGTCTTTGAGATGTTCGCGTGAAGGACGACCGCACCCGAGACATGGGCCGCGCGAGCGATCGGCGGATAGACCGGTTGGGTCTTGGTCAGAAGCGACCCGGCCATGACACCGCTTGAAACGCGGGCAGGACCCTTCGGCTTTTCAACCCGGACCGCTACGGCCGGAGCATTGCCCATTCCACCGAGAACGCCTCCCGGGACACCGCCGGCTGTGCCGCCGCTCATGCCACTCATACCAGCGACGCCCGCGACCTGCGGCGGAGGAGCAGTGTCCTCCTTCAGCATTTTGATGTCTTTCGGGATCTTCGGTACGTGCAGTCCCTGGTCGATCTCCGACACCATCTTGATCGGCTTAACCACAGCAGCCGGTGGCGGAGGAGGGGGCGGCGGAGGCGGCGGCGGAGGCGCCGACAGCATCGCCGTCATGGCCGTCTTCGGCAGAGCCTCCGGATAGAGGAGCGGGATAAGGATCAGCGTGGCGAGAATCGCGCCGTTGAACACGAAGGTGCCGATCATCCAGTACTTGGACTTGGTCTTGATCTGGCCACCGGATTCCATTAGAGAGTCTTCAAACATGAATCGCCTCTTTCAGTAGGGAGAAGAGCTGATTTCCTTAGACACCGGAGAATGCAGAAATGTTCCCGGAAAGTTACAGCGCGGCTACAACTATCGCCTGAAGCAGTGCAACCATCGTCCGAAGCGGTACAACTCCTTCTACGCCCGCACCTTCCGCGCCGCCGGCAGACTCACGGACTTGCCTCGCGCCGCGCGCCAGTCCTGGTACGCCACCAGCATCGGAGCCGCCACCGCGATCGACGAGTACGTCCCGATCAGGATGCCGACCACCAGCGCGAACGAGAAGCCGTGCAGCACCTCGCCGCCAAACACAAACAGCGACATCACCGTCAGGAAAGTCAGCCCCGACGACAGCACCGTCCGGCTCAGCGTCTGGTTGATGCTGCGGTTCACCACGTCGGACAG
>CAXTJC010000505.1:0-2333 GCA_964244225.1 uncultured Acidobacteriaceae bacterium | reverse complement strand
GTCGCCGTATGCAAAGGTGATTAACCGGTCGATGCTGCTGTGGGGGACGTATCCCGTGCTCTGCGAGCGCCAGCATGACACCGATAAGCTCGTCAGCATGGCGGAGGCCATCCTCGAGCGCGAGGCAGGCGTGGGCAGGCGGCAGGTCGTCGGCATTGTCGCCGGCACCAGCACGCGCTCCGGAGCGACAAATTTTATGCGCCTGCACATGGTCGGCGATCTCGACAATGCTCCATCTGTGGGGTAGTCCAGACCTACGCTCGCGAGAGTATCCACGCACCCGCAATCATCAGCCCGCATCCCACCATACGCGTTGGTGACGCCGATCTCTGCGCAAATCCGACCAGCCCAAACTGATCCAGAAGGACGGACGTTACCAGTGAGGCCGTCAGCGTCAGCCCGGTAAAGACACCCGAGCCCATCCTCTGCGCCAGCGTAAGCCCGGCTACGGTTGAGGCGATGCTGACCAGACCGCCGAGCCAGGCCCAGGGCTTCACGGTCGTTACGACCTGCGAGGCCGGCAAGGGATGCCGCAAGAAGAGCTGCACCAGAAGCACGCCGAGCAGACCTGTCGCATACACCGAGATCGCCGCCCAGACCGGCGCTCCAAGTTGTTTATTCAACTGCGCATTGGCACCGGACTGAAGCGGATTCGCTGCACCCGCGGCAAGGGCAATCAGCACAAACAGGATCGTCATAACGCCTCTGCCGAATAGGATGCAGGACGCCTGCGTCTCCATGCCGAGCCGATCGGAAGCATGGTCTGATGGGTCGAGTGAGCGACCGCCCCACAAAGAAGAGGCGATCGCACAATCGACAGCATTTGTCTTCGTCAATAAACGCTACGCCAGCAAGCGACGGCGGACGCTGCCAACAGCCGCAAGCGCTCCTGTTCCGAGCAGAGCGAGGGAGCCGGGCTCCGGGACCGGAGAGCCAGCCGGTGTGATGCTGATCGTCGAGACCTGCTGCTCACTCACGAGAAACCCCGGAAACCCGAACAGCTGTTCTTGTCCCTGTCCAAACGTGTTTAGAAAGATGTTTGCAAAGACACCGTCGGCCAGCTTGTAGGAGATGCCGGAGTTGTCGAGGGTAGCGGACGTCCCGCCCATAGGGAAGAACAGCAGGTTGTCGTTGAAGCCGAAGCCGCCGACAGGAACCAGGGACGTGATCGTCTCACCCGCGGTCGTTCCAGTGATCCCCGTCACCTTGTACTTGCTCGTCTTGCCGACTTCGATCGCGGTAAATGTGCCCGAACCCGAGAAAGGAAGTCCCGGAACGCCGCTTACGCTGTCGTTGCCTGTAAAGCTGAAGTTAAATGTGTCTGCGAAGAGCGGGGAGGCGCAGACCGCTCCAAAGAGCAGTCCAGAGAGAAGGCGAGAAGAGAGTTTCATGAGAGCCTCAAAAAAACAGGATGGAAAGTAGGACGACTGGGATAAAGCAGGTTGGCGGCCATTGCTGAAGCGCAAAATATGCACTGAAATGCCTGTATTTGAATGCTGGCGTTGGGGCGTGCCGCAGAGAGTTGCACACAAATTCGAAAAGAAACTCTTATGGTTACGAATGATCCTCAGTTTAACTCTTTGTACTCCTGGAGGCATTCCTGATCTCGGCCAATTAGCAAGGCAGATCGATCAGAGCCCGCTAGGGCCTGCCATACCTGCGGGCAGCTCAGGTTATCCTCTGTCTGACTCTTGGCGCGCGAGACGGCCCATCTACAATCTCGATATGGGCCGCATTCACATCCTCTCCGATCAGGTCGCGAACCAGATCGCCGCCGGTGAGGTCGTCGAACGCCCCGCTTCCGTCGTCAAAGAGCTGCTCGAAAACTCGCTCGATGCCGGCGCCACCCGCATCCGCATTGAGGTCGAAGCCGGCGGCCGCAAGCTCATCCGTATCGCCGACAATGGCCACGGCATGGTGCGCGACGACGCCCTGCTCGCCTTTGAGCGGCACGCTACCTCGAAGCTGCGCACCTCCAATGATCTGCTCTCGATCGCCACCCTCGGCTTCCGCGGCGAGGCTCTGCCGTCCATCGCCTCCGTCGCCCGGCTCACGCTTGAAACCCGCGCCGCCGCGGACGATGGTTCGCCGGCCGAAGATGCCGGCACGCTGGTTGAGATCGCCGGCGGCACTATCCTCCGCGCCGATCCTGCCGGCGTTCCCGTCGGTACCACTATCACTATCCGCGACCTTTTCTTCAATACGCCCGCCCGCCGCAAATTTCTCAAGTCCGAACAGACTGAACTCGCGCATATCGCCGCCCTGGTCACGCACTATGCTCTTGCCCATCCCACGCGCCACTTTGAGCTGCATACCAGCACGCAGGCCCTCCT
>CAXTJC010000504.1:0-2337 GCA_964244225.1 uncultured Acidobacteriaceae bacterium | reverse complement strand
TCAGACCAGGGACTTCGACGTGATCGTGACCGACCAGCGGCTGCCTGACGGCGAAGGTCTGGAGATCCTGAATGTGCTCGCGCAGGCCGGCTCCGCTACAGCGGTCGTGGTGCTCACCGCCTACGGCAGCGTGGAGCTTGCCGTCGAAACCATGCGCAAGGGCGCCTTCGACTTTCTGACCAAGCCCTTCTCCGCCGATAACCTCCGCGCCGTCATCGGGCGCGCCGCCCAGCACACCGCGCTTCGCCGCGAGAACGCCCTGTTGCGAAGCGCGGTCGGCACGCTTGAGGGAGAGAGTCAGATCCGGGGGAACGGTCCGAAGATGGCGCGCGTTCGCGACCTGATCCGCCGCGTCGGCCCGACCGAGGCTACCGTCCTCATCACCGGCGAGACCGGAACGGGCAAGGAGCTGGTGGCCCGCGCGCTGCACAAGGCAAGCGCACGCGCCAACAAACCCATGCTGAGCGTGAACTGCGCGGCCCTCTCGGACACCCTGCTTGAAAGCGAGCTCTTCGGCCACGAAAAAGGCTCCTTCACCGGAGCGGATCGCGTGCGCTTCGGTCTCTTTGAAACCGCGCATCAGGGAACCCTCTTCCTCGATGAGGCAGGCGAGATGTCGCCGGCGGCGCAGGCCAAGCTACTGCGCGTCCTCGCCGAAGGCAAGATCACGCGCGTGGGCTCTATGGTCTCGCGCGAGGTCGACGTGCGTGTGCTCGTGGCCACGCATCGCAATCTGCTTGATGAAGTCGAGAAAGGCCGCTTCCGGCAGGATCTCTACTACCGCCTCGCGATCGTTCCCATCGAAGTTCCCTCGCTGCGCGAGCGTGTCGAAGACCTGCCCGAGCTCAGCCTTTACCTGCTCGCGCAGATCGCAAGTGAGCTCAAGATCAGCCCCCGTTCGCTCGATCCACACGCGCTCGAGCAGCTCACGAACTACAGCTTCCCCGGCAACGTCCGCGAGCTTCGCAATCTCCTTGAGCGCGCCTGCATTCTCTCCAGCGGACCGGAGATTGACTGGGTCGATCTGCCGGTTCGAAACGGAGACTCGTCTCTGGGCCACGGCTCGCTCTCTACCCTCGCCCAGCCCATCTTTCCCGACTCCTTCAACCTGCGGGAGACCCTCGCCAATTGGGAGCGGAGCGCCATCGAACAGACCCTGATCAAAACCGCGGGCGCCAAATCCGAGGCCGCCCGCCGTCTTGGCTTATCGAAAAGCGACATCACCTACAAACTTGCAAAGTTCGCCGCAACCAAAGCACCCGAGTAGCGAGAGAGAGACCCGCGATCCACCCTTTGCAGCAATCAAAAGCCACTCAGGTCAGAGCTACCGGCAGACCTCTACAGCCTCTTTCACCCGGCTCCACTCCTCGTTTCGGCCGAACATCTTCACTCCCACATAGCCGCGCAGCTTAAGCACGTCCCCGTTCGCGGTGAGCGATCCCCGGTATGTCTTGCCTGACTTCGGGTCGTACAGCGAGCCGCCCTCAGCGCTCCTTCCATCCTCCGCCGGCTTGAAGCCGCTGCCAATCTCCAACCCGCACAGCGGCCGCGTCTGCAGCTTGGGATCGGGGTTCTTCCCATCCACGCCGGAGGGAGCGCCTTTCTCCACCTGCATGATCTTCAGGCACTCCGTCTCTCCGCAGCGATACACCTTGATGACAGAGCTCGTTGGACTTCTCCAGTTGCCCTCGATCGGCCTTGTCTGCGCCCTGCCCACTCTCGCTCCCAACAGCACACACGCTCCCAGCATCCACAGCTTTGCCCGCACACACCCTCCAGATGTCTCTTCGCTTTGATGCGTTCTTGGTGCAAACGCCGGCTCAAGTCCGCGTCATCCACCCTGAGCTACACCACTCTCTTTGACTGGCTACAGCCCCAGCCGTCACACCGCCCGCGCATAAAGACTTCGTACAATAAACTCTGTCATGCCGCATATCCTGCGAGATCGCCGCATTCTCGTCACCCGGGCTCGCACGCAGGCTTCGCATCTCGCCGGGGAGCTGGAGCGGCTTGGCGCCGTTCCCATCCTGGTTCCCGCCATTGAGATCGCCCCGCCCCTCTCCTTCTCTCCACTCGACGCCGCGATCGACTCCCTCGATCGCTTTGACTGGCTCCTCTTTACCAGCGCCAACGCCGTCCACGCCTTCATCCAGCGCTCCCGCGAGCTCGGCAGATCGACCCGCCCCGCACGCCTCGCAGCCATAGGACCCTCGACCGCGCAGGCACTCGCCGCCGCGCGTCTCGAATCTCGGCACTCACCCGTTCTTCTGCCTCCGCTTGCCGTCGCCGAAGCGCTCGCCGCAGCGCTTATCGCGCCAATCAACTCGCTTCTAGCGG
>CAXTJC010000503.1:0-2384 GCA_964244225.1 uncultured Acidobacteriaceae bacterium | reverse complement strand
GAAGTCCTTGGCGGTGCCGCGACCCACGGCGCGGGAGAAGCCCGTTTGCGGGGCATCGATGAAAAAGAGGTCGCTCTTGTCGATCAGCGAGTACTCGTTGGGCACCCAGCGGAAGGGCGCGGGGCCGGTGGCTTCCGGGCTGGAGGTAATCACGCGGACGGGCCCGACCGAGCCCATGTGCAGCCAGAGCGAGGCGGAGCCGGGACCACCGTTGTAGAGGAAGGTGACCGGACGCACCTCGCCTGCCGCTGCTTTTTTAAAGTACGCGGCGTAAAAGATGCGAGCCGTCGGAGGAGCCTCTTCGGGCTTCTCCCGGTCCGGCTGGTGAACGCCGGCCTCCGGTAATAGTTTGCCATCGAAGGCAAGTGTTGCGTCCTGCGCGTCGGTCGCGCCAACCGTGAGCGTGCCGGCAACCGCGCGATAGTTGATGGCCTGGCCGACAACGTGAACGACGCCGTCTGTAGTGGAGTCAGCCGGAGCCGCGGGCGGCGGTACGGCCGCGGGCGTGCCCTGGACGACGACCTTCTCCCCCGGCTTGCTGCCGGCCGGGGCATCTGCAGGAGACTGGGCGAGAGCAAGCAGGGAAGACGTGCAGAGGGTTACGGCGACAGCAAGACGACGAAGCAAGGGCGGAGTACCTCGGAGGAAATAACGATGGAAGCAGGTCTGTGGCGATTGTAGAGCCTCATCTGTGGTTTTCAGAGACGCAGATTCGCTTACATTTCTTCCGTCAGGCAAATTCATTACTCGCCTAGAAGCCCAAGAACGCGCATTCTTAGGTACACACGAATGGACTGGGATGAACGCATGCGGCCGATAGCAGGGTTCGCCCTGCATCCGTGTGTGGCTCGTCCTAAACATTGTGTACGACTCACACTCCACTCCGAGGCCAGACTCCGATGTTTTTAGTTCCAAGAATCTTCCTGTTCCTGCTCTTTATCTTCGGCGCGGGCATCGCTGCCGATGCACAATCAACGCTCGGCTCCATCAACGGCACGGTTCATGATGGCAGCGAAGCAACCGTTCCAGGCGCGACAATCACCCTCCACCGGGACGAAAGCAACACAGACCGCAAAGTAATCGCCGGAGCGGACGGCAGCTACACAGCACTGAACCTCGAGGCAGGAACGTACTCGGTTCGTGTAGAGCGGGAGGGATTTGCTCCCAAAACCAGCACACACATTCATCTGGACTCCCGGCAGCAGCTGCGGCTGGACGTAGACCTGTCTGTGGCCGAGGTCAACCAGACGGTGCAGGTCGATGCCTCGGATGCGGGCACGATCACCACGGACAACGCCTCGATCTCCGCGGCGCTCAGCCCGCGCGATGTGCTGGACCTGCCGGCGAACTATCGCGGCGCCGGCTCGACCTCGCCCCTGAACGTGATTCAGACTCTGCCGGGCGTGCAACCGGACTCCGGCAGCTATCCGCCGCAGCCCTCTGCCTCTCCCGCGCCGGGTATCAAGTTCTCCATCCAGGGCGGCCTGCCATCGCAGTCCGAGACCACGATCGACGGCATCTCCGCGCAGAACCAGACGACCAACAACATCCTGGGCGACGCATTTCCCTCGGCAGAGTCGATCGCCGAGATTCGCGTCGACGGCGTAAACAACAATGCTGAGTACGCCCAGCCGGGCGAGATCACTACTGTAACCAAGTCAGGCACAAATGTGCTGCACGGCTCCGCCTTCTGGTACTTTCAAAACTCCGCCTTCGATGCCGTTCCATACCAGGGTGCGACGAGTGCGCCGCTCAAGCCGAAGAAGGTTGCGAATGACTTTGGCGGATCAATCGGCGGTCCGGTCTATCTGCCGCACCTCTATCACGGGCGGGATAAGACGTTTTTCTTCGCAACCTATGAGGGGCTTCGCTTTCCGCAGTCCACGGTGCTGCAAGCACTGGTGCCAACGGCCCTGATGAAGCAGGGCAACTTCTCGCAGGAGACCTCGGCGTTACGGAATCCCTTCGCCGGAGGCAACTATCCGAACGCGACCTTGCCAGGTATCAGTCCAAGCGCCGCCGCTTTCCTGCAGTTCTATCCGGACCCGAACGTCGGCGGCAGCGAGAGCCTGCAGGCTGCCAATGCCAATGGCTTTAACTATCTGAGCACGCGCCGCCGCGACATCAGCTCAAACCAGTACGATCTGCGTGTCGACCAGACGCTCGGACAGAAGGGAAGCGTCTTCGCACGGTACACCTCGAAGAATATCTCGCAGGTGCAGCCGGTGGATCTGGCGCTGCCGAACTCCGCCGCTATTGGGCAGTACCGCATCTTCGCCGCGGTGTTCAACTATGCGTTCACGCCGCATGTAGCGAACGAGTTCCGCTTCGGCTTTACGCTCGAGCAGGATGGAACAACCAGTCCTTTCAACGGAGCGGCAACC
>CAXTJC010000502.1:0-2411 GCA_964244225.1 uncultured Acidobacteriaceae bacterium | reverse complement strand
GGCGACGTCGTCCTGGTCGGAGTAGGCTTCGTCGGCGCTGCCGGGCGCCTGTGTCTGCTGGGGTTCGGGTGGTCTGGCCGGTGTGGCGCGGGAGCGCTTCTGCTGCGCGAGGGCGGGCGGCTCGGCCGTGAACCCGGCGAGGAGCGCTCCAGCTAAAAGTTTGGCGGCCTCGCGGCGGCTCAGCGCTTCCTCACTCAACGGATGATGACTCCATGGCAGATAAGACGTCAGCCGGTCACAGATGATGCGGCGCGGCAGGGGTGCTGGATTGATTATCGCCGACCAGGAACGGTGGAGGGCAGTGAAGGCGCACTACAGGGGTCTCTCCGCTTCGCCGTGCGATGAAGCTGCATGGCTACGGTCGAGATGACGGCTTTTACAGGTTAGGGGACGCCGCTTACTGTGTCGCGGGTGTGGTCTGCACCTTTAGTAGAACGAGGGCCTGCGGCGGAAGGGTCAGGTGGAGTTCGCCGCGGGAGAGGTGCATGGTTTCAGCGGGGGAGGCTGTGCCGGCGGCGCGGAGATCGGCGATCTGCTTGCGGGAGGGCGTGGCGGGGCGGCCCATGGCGTCGAAGGCTTTGACGGCGTTGCCGTGGTCGGGATCGAGGCGCTGGACGGTGACGGCAGCGTTCGGTGCGACGCCGGTGAGTTTTACGGTAAAGGCCTTGGCAGGGCCGGGGTTGGCGGGCGGCGGGGTGTAGGCGGCGCCTTCGCCGTAGGGGGCGGCGTAGTTCCAGAGGGCGATGGCGAGGGAGCCTGCGGCGGTGCGGGTGGCGAGGGCGTCTTCTATCGCAGGTGCGCCCGGCGCGGTGAGTTTGAGGCGCTGGTCGCCGAGCTGGTGGAGCATGACGAAGGCGTTGAAGGCGGGCTTGTGGATGCCGTCTTCGGCGATGATGCCGAAGCCGCCGTAGAAGGGGCTGCGGACAACGCCCTGCTCCTCGAAGACGTCGGAGAAGGTCCAGTAGGACATCTCCTGGGTGAGGCCGTCGCAGAGGCGGATGTTGTTGGCGAGCCAGGGACCCATGTAAACGGAGTCGGTGACGTCGGGCTCGTTGGAGTAGCTGGCGTTGTACTCGGAGAAGAAGAGGGGTATGTGCGGGAAGGGCGATGCGGCGATCTCGTCGTGGACTTTTTTTACGGCGAGGTAGACCATTTTGTCGCGGGGGACGGGGGTGTCGGTGCCGAGGATTTTCTTGTAGTCGTCGTTGCCGTAGACGTGCGAGCTGGTGAAGTCGACGGGAATGTTCTTGGTCTTGCAGTGGGCGAGGAACTCACCGACGAACGCGGCCTGGGCGGTGGAGGGGCCGCCGACGCGCAGGCGTTGGGAGACCTTTTTGAGGGCGAGCGCGGTGTGGTCGTAGAGCTCGTAGTAGGTGGGCATGTTGGGGCGGCCGCCCCAGAAGTCGAGGTTGGGCTCGTTCCAGACCTCGAAGCTCCAGGTGGAGACTTCCGCAATGCCGTAGCGGGCGATGAGGTGCTGGGCGAAGGCGGCGATCATGGCGTCCCACTCGGCGTAGTCCTTCGGTGGGGAGACGTTGGGGTGGTACCAGAAGGGGTGGAGGGCGTTGGGGTCCGACGCCATCTTTTTGGGCATGAAGGAGAGCTCGACGAAGGGCTTGACGCCGAGGTCGAGGAGGCCGTCGTAGATCTGGTCGATGTAGGAGAAGTTGTAGGGGCTGGCCTGCTCGACTTTGGTGGCGGCGAGGCCAGGGTCTTTGTACTGGGCGTTGGGATCGAAGAGGCCGACGTCGTCGTTGAAGATGCCGTGGAAGCGGACGGCTTTGAAGCCGGTGGCGGCGTGGACGGTGCGCATGTCGTCGCGGTAAGACTGGCGGAGGGAGAGGATGGCGCGGCCGGAGCCGAAGGTCTGTTCCCAGACGTGGGGGAAGGGGGTGGTGGGGGCGTGGGCGTCGATGGTGATGGTTTCTTGCGGGGCGGCCTGGGCGAAGGCGAGGGGGGTGGTGAGGAGGAGGAGGGCGGCGGCGAGGTGGAGCCTGTGCGGGCTGGGCATGGTGTTCCTATGAGTGTGGATGGTAGTTGGGTCGCGGGCCCTTGTGTCGGGATGTTCCGGCGGTTGAACGACTGGCTTGGGCGCGATGGGGGTTCCCGGTAGAGAAGCAGGTTCCTCCACTTCGCTCCGCTTCGGTCGGAATGCGAGAGGCGAGACATAGAGAGGGTGCTCTGGCGGAGCACCCTCTTGGTAGTTAAGACCTGGGTTGTTGTAGATCGCTGATCTGGCTGGTTTGTGATTGCTTCCCTAACTTATGAAGCGGCTCCCGCAGAATACGGGGGTCTCTCCACTTCGCTGCGCTTCGGTCGAGATGACGGCTGTAATAATGCTTCGATCGATGACGGCTGTTATACGGCTTCGGTCGAGATGACGGCTCTTTATGAGGCTGTACAGTGGTGCA
>CAXTJC010000501.1:0-2419 GCA_964244225.1 uncultured Acidobacteriaceae bacterium | reverse complement strand
CGGAGATTTGCTGCGCTCCGACGGTTTGATTTTGCATGCCAAGATGCACACGCTTGAGTCTGCCGCCCACGTCCAGGCGTGGTTGCGGCGTGTTGCGACGCACCGCTCGATCGATCAGCTGCGTCAGCGACCGGCAGGCCCGCCTATGGACCAGGTCGAAGAACCCCGAGTAGAAGGGTTCTTTGCGGATCACTGGCTACAGCGCCGCCTCCGTGAGCTGTTGCTGTCGCTTGCGCCCGATGCACGCGCGGTCATGCTGTTGCGCTACCAGGAGGATCTCGGTCCCGATGAGATCGCAGCCACGCTGGAAATGTCGGTCAACACGGTCAAGAGTCACCTCAAGAGGTCTCTGGAACAGCTACGCCGGCATGCCGGGGGCTTCCGGTGAGCGAGGATCTTGAGGAGGAGCTCCGCAAGGCGCTGCGCGCTGTGGATCCGCCGCAGGACATCTCCATCATCGTGGCGGCACGCCTGCAGGCCGCGCACCCGCGAGCGGCGAGATGGCGCCGCTCATGGGCATGGCCGGCCAGCCTTGCCGCATCCCTCCTGCTCGTGGCTGGCTACCAGTATCAACGACACCAACAGCAGGTATCCGCCGGGCTTGAGGCCCGCCGGCAACTGATCGAGGCGCATCGCGTCACCAACGAAAAGCTGGATCTGGCCTTCAGGGCCGTGCGGGAGCAGAACGGCAAGACGGACGATAAGGAGTCAGGTGTCTAGTCCACTGCCCACCTTAGTGGGGCTGATCTGCGCCGTGAGCTGCGCGGTGGCCCTTGCGGGTACGCCCGACCCGCACCTGCGTCTGCCAGAATTCAGTGGTCTTGCCGACAAGGCCAGCGACTCTGTCGTGATCAGCCTGGATCCCAGCACGCTGGGTATGGCTGCCAAATTTCTTGATAGCCACGACGCTGGCGATGCCGCCACTCTGGACGTGCTTAAGGGATTACAGGGTATCTATGTGCGCAGCTATTCGTTCGAGAAGGACGGTGCCTACAGCGAAGCGGATATCGATTCGGTGCGTGGGCAATTGAATGGCCCGGGTTGGTCTCGCTTGGTGCAAACGCGCAGCCGCAAGTCACATTCGAATGTCGATATCTATCTTATGGTATCGGGAGGCAAGGCCGTCGGACTGGGGCTGATTGCGAGCGAACCCCGGCAGTTCACCATCGTCAACATCGTGGGCGCAATCGACCTGGACAAGCTGCACAAACTCGAGGGACAGTTCGGGATTCCGATGCTGCAACCGGATCCGGCCAAGCCGCTGCCGAACCAGTAGAGCCGCCCTCCTCGTCCGAACCTGTTGTCTGTTCATGCCGCCTCGTAGGTGACGGCGTGAGAGTGCTTCAGCCCATGGGTCTTCTGTCCTCTACTCCACGTTCCGTCGAGAAGTAAGCGAGCCCGTCGCTTGGCAGGGCCATGCCAAGAAGAGCCACGCCCATCCATCCGTAACGCGATTAGCAGGATACGCTCAGCGTGCCGGCGATCGAACCCGCGAGAAAGAAACTCGCCATGAATATGGCTTTCGGACGGCTACGCTGGCCCGCGTCGAGCGAGACACGGCCGCGGCCCCTACGCAGAATGCCACCACGAGGTACGCCGTGGCCTCACGCATCGACGCGGCGAGCAGCAAACTGGCACGCTCGATCGCCATGAGGGTCACCACCAGGCGGCGATTTGGATGAAGTCACCCAGCGGCACCAGCAATAGCAAGCCTCCGCCGTAACCCACCTGCGACAGCGTGACGATCAGGCCGAAGCTCTCGCGCGGCATGCCAAGCGCAAGGCCAATCAGCCCGCTCAGCGGCTGGCAGCAATAGACATCGGCCAGGATTGACACCGCAAGCAATGGCCAGAGGCCAGGGCGCAACGCGGGGCATCCCGCCACCAGACGCGTTCCCAGTGCGTCGACTGGCAGAATCGCGCAGCGATCAGCGCGCAGTTTGCGACTGCTTCGCGGCGCGCGTGCAACGGTCGGGCCAGTGCGAGAGCGTCGCCGTTGGGAGAAAGGCGGGCTAGAGGCGGTGGCAAGCGCGCTGTAGCGATTCGCCGGGGTAGTCCGAAACAGACAAAGGCGTCAACTCAAAGATCTGGGCGATGTGGCGAGGCCTGAAGTGCTCAAGCACGAGCGCGACCGGGTCGCGGAGTTTCGCCGCTGATCGCTGCAAGCCGCGGGCGGGGGTGCCCAGCAGAGCCGCAAGATAGGCGATCGGCACATGCCGGAGGTTCGAGGCGCAGCGCAGAAGCCGACACGGCTGGCCTGCACCGCCGTGTCATATCGCAAAGGTTAACTAACGCTAAGGATGATCTTCGACACATCCTCACAGGTCATAATGCGCGCCGATCATGGCCACCGAACTGTTGCAGGCTCCCTCCTCCTTTCGAAAAGCGTGGCCACTCTTTCTCGGTATGGGCACGCTCAT
>CAXTJC010000500.1:0-2423 GCA_964244225.1 uncultured Acidobacteriaceae bacterium | reverse complement strand
GGGGTCGGTCGAGGAGACGGCGAGTTGAGGGAGATCGGCCGAGATGACGGCTGTCGAGGGAGGTGGGTTGAGATGAAGGCTGTCGACGGGTACGGTTCAAGGCCGGCTTTGGTGAGGTGAAAGCTAGGGCGGGTGGGCGGCGTTGCCGGGTGCGTCCTTTGCCCGCTTCGTGCGTCTGTGTCATACGCGAGGCAGGCGGTTTGCGCATCTATGACGCTTAGATGGCGGACGGCAAGCCTGGCAGCGGAGTGCTCTGGACAGCTGTTGGGTATCGGTCGCGGATGGATGCGGATTCGCGGGCAGGTAAGCAGGATGAGACGGGATTTGAGGGCAGGCATGGCAAAGGATCTGGTGGGGAACGCCACGGACGGGCAGGCGACTACGGACGAGATTGCGGAGACGGTGCCGCAGCAGAGGCGGCAGGGGGCTCCTTGCGATGGGCTGGGGGAGTGGCCGGTGACGCGGCGGGAGTTTGTGGCCGGGGCGACGGCGGTTTTTGGCGCGTCGGCGCTGACACCGGCGATCGGCCGGGCGGAGACGTCGCCGGCGGCGGTGCGGCAGATGCCGATCAGGCTAACGGTGAACGGCGAGGCGAAGTCGATGCGGATTGATTCGCGGACGAGCCTGCTCGACCTGCTGCGCGAAGACATGAAGCTGACGGGGACGAAGAAGGGCTGCGACCACGGGCAGTGCGGCGCGTGCACGGTGCTGGTAGGTGGAAAGCGGATCAACAGCTGCCTGGCGCTGGCGGTGTCGTATGACGGCGAGTCGGTGACGACGATTGAGGGCATCGCGAAGGGCGAGGTGCTGGACCCGGTACAGCAGGCGTTTCTGGATCATGACGGCTATCAGTGCGGGTACTGCACGCCGGGGCAGGTGGTGTCGGCGATAGCGCTGCTGGGCGAGGTGAAAGCTGGCGCGGCGAGCTACGTCACGAAAGACGTGAGAAAGACAGGCGAGGTTGAGTTGACGGACGACGAGATCAAGGAGCGCATGAGCGGCAATCTCTGCCGCTGCGGGGCGTATCCGGGGATTGTGGCGGCGGTGCGGCAGGCGTATGGGCGCGCAGCTGAACAAAAGGCGGCGGCGGCCGATAGAGAGCAGATGGGAGTGGTGCATGCAGCCCTTTGAGTTTGAGCGAGCGAGCGATCCGCAGGCGGCGGTGCAGGCGATTGCCGCGGCTCCGCAGGGAAGGTTCCTGGCGGGTGGGACGAATCTGATCGACCTGATGAAGCAGCATGTGGAGCTGCCGACGCACCTGGTCGACATCAACCGGCTGGAGCTGGCGAAGATCGAGGAGCTGCCGAACGGCGGTGTGCGGCTGGGCGCGCTGGCGAAGAATGCCGACACGGCGGACCATGCGCTGGTGCGGACGCGGTACCCGATGCTGTCGCAGGCGATCCTGGCGGGGGCCTCGGCGCAGCTGCGGAATGCGGCGACGAACGGCGGGAACCTGCTGCAGCGGACGCGATGCTATTACTTCTACGATCCGGCGTATGAGCAGTGCAATAAGCGCAAGCCGGGGTCGGGTTGTGGGGCGATCGAGGGCTACAACCGGGTCCATGCGGTGCTGGGCCAAAGTTCGGAGTGCATTGCGACGCATCCTTCGGATATGTGTGTGGCGCTGGCAGCTCTGAGCGCGACGGTGCGGGTGCGCGGTAAGAAGGGCGAGCGGACGATTGCGTTTGCGGAGTTCCATCGGCTGCCTGGAAAAACGCCGGAGCTGGATACGAACCTGAAGCCGGACGAGCTGATTCTGTCGATCGACCTGCCTAAGGACGCGTACGCGGGCAACCAGGTGTATGTGAAGGTCCGAGACCGGGCGAGCTATGCGTTTGCGCTGGTGAGCGCGGCGGTGGCGCTTGAGATGGATGGACAGATGATAAAGAGTGCGCGGCTGGCGCTGGGCGGCGTGGCGCACAAACCGTGGCGGTCGGAGAAGGCGGAGGCGATGCTGAAGGGAAAGCCAGCGACGGAGGAGAGCTTTCGCGCGGCGGCGGAGGAGACCATGCGCGGGGCGAAGACGTATGAGCACAATGCGTTCAAGGTGGAGATGGCGAAGCAGACGATTGTGCGGGCGTTGACGCAGGCGGCGAAGGGAACGGGAGTTGAAGCTTAGGTACTTCGTTGTCCGTGGTGTCTGCGGTCGAGTTAGCGAAGACGAAATACAGGGGTCTCTCCACTCGCGTTGCTCGGTCGAGATGACGGCTTTCTCAAGATATAGGAAATAGTTTTGAAGATGTAGAGGGTTTGATCGATGGCTATGACGACGATTGGTGAGCCGGTTACGCGGGTGGATGGACGGGCGAAGGTGACGGGCGCGGCGAAGTTTGCGGCGGAGTTTGCGGTGCCGAACCTGGCGTACGGGGTGATGGTGACGAGCACCATTGCGAACGGGCGGGTGCAGCGGATGGATACGGCGG
>CAXTJC010000499.1:0-2424 GCA_964244225.1 uncultured Acidobacteriaceae bacterium | reverse complement strand
CGAAGACGGTGGCGTGGGGCTACTACTCCGGGCAGGCCGCGCCTGTGCTCTCGGGGCATAGCGGAGATACGGTGCGGATGCAGACGCTTTCTACCTGCGGCTCGCCCGAGCGGATGGAGCAGGAGGGTGTCACGGCGGCGGAGATTCCGCCGTATACCGCGCCGATCTATGCCGAGGTGAAGGACAGGGGACCGGGCGGCCACATCCTGACGGGGCCGGTTGCGATTGCGGAGGCGGAGCCGGGCGATGTGCTTGAGGTACAGATCCTGAAGGTCGATCTGGATGCCAGCTTTGCCTGCAACGGCTTCGGCGTGGGCCGCGGCTTTCTGCCGATGGAGTTTCCTTATAGCCGCGCGAAGATCATCCCGCTCGATCGCTCGCGCATGATCGCTAGGTTCGCGCCGGGGATCGAGATTCCACTGCACCCGTTCTTCGGCAGTATGGGCGTTGCTCCCGCGGGGGGCAAGATCGACAGCGCGCCGCCGTTTGTGCACGCGGGCAATATGGACAACAAGGAGCTGGTGGCCGGGACCACGCTGTTCATCCCCGTGGCCGCGAAGGGTGCGCTGTTCGAGGCCGGCGACGGGCATGCGGGGCAGGGAAACGGTGAGGTCGATATTACGGCGCTCGAGACGTATCTGACGGGCACATTCCGCTTTGTTGTTCATAAGCATCAGGCGCTGCTGTGGCCGCGCGCCGAAACTCCGACCCACTTCATCAGCATGGGCTTCAGCCCAGACCTGAAGGTGGCGACCGAGATGGCCGTGAAGGAGATGATCCGGTTTCTGGTGGAGGAGAAGCGTATGAGCCGCGATGAGGCGTACATGCTGACCAGCGTGGCGGTCGATGTCGATATCACTCAGCTGGTTGATGGAAACGCCGGGGTTCATGCGATGCTGCCGAAGACCATCTTTGTGCAGCCGCGGCCGACGCACTGAGAGGTTCACACCGCGCACGCGATCAGTCTGTGAATCAATCTGCGGCCGACGGTGCATTTGGCTTACCGAAAGCGGTAGATGCGGATAGTATCGGTGCGAGGAAGTATGACAGGAGCGTCACCTTGATCGACACCGTACAGGAACGCGAGGGTGAGCTACGGCGGGAGCTTGTCCGTTTCGGCCGGTGGCTGCACCGGCTGGGCTTTATGCCGGGTACATCCGGCAATCTGTCGGTTCGCCTGAGTGACGATCGGCTGCTGGCGACGCCGACGGGCGCAAGCAAGTATCTGTTGCAGCCGCGCGATATGGTGGTGATCGATCCGGATGGGCGGCAGATCTCCGGGGCGAAGAAGGTCACGAGCGAGATTGGGATGCACCTCGCCATTTATGGGCAGAGGCCGGATGTGCAGGCGGTGATTCACTCCCATCCTGTTACGGCGACGGCGTTTGCGTGCGCCGGGCGAGCGCTCGACGAACCGCTGTGTTCGGAGGCCGTGATGGCCCTGGGCGCGGTGCCGCTGGCCAGCTACGCGACCACCGGAACGGATGAGGTCGCCGCCAGCCTGACGCACCTGATCCCACGGCACGAGGCGATTCTGATGGCGAACCATGGGGCGGTGACGTATGGAAGCAGCCTGCTCGATGCGTTTTTGAAGATGGAGACGGTGGAGCACTACGCGAAGATATGCCTGGTCGCGCATCAACTCGGCACGCCGCGGCCGCTGAAGGAGTTCGAGGTCGAGCAGCTGGTTCGGGCGAAGTCGAAGTATCAGCAGAATGCCATGTAAGCGGGCTTGCCGGGCAAAAGATAGGGGCTTCTTCGCGCTCGAAAGAGCAGTGGAGAAGCCCCCTAGTGTTGCGAGGAGGGATTAGCTGTTGGTTGGAGTGGGGGTTGCGGCGGTCGCGCTCATGGTGATGCCGCCGTTGACGCCCTTCGGGAAGAAGCCGCCGGAGGCTGCGTTCGCCTTCATGCCGTAGGCCAGGTAGAGCACCTGCCCAGGGGTACGTGTAGAGACGAGGCCATCGCCGACGTTGATGGAGAGGTATTGATTCTGCGCGCCGGTGGGCGGCGGAACAATATCGACTCCGTCGAGCTTGGGGGAAGGAATGTTGAGCCGGGCGATCTGCGTCCGGATAGTGGCAACGTGCTCGGATTCAACGGCAAGGATGCGAGCGGCGGTGGTGATGACAAACGGGGTTGTCAGCATGCCGGCCGCGCCTGCATAGGCAGTGACGCCGATGTCCTCAAAGATGCGGGAGAGGGTGAGGAACTCGTTCTCGCTGCCGAAGCCGAGGCCGAGCGCGTTGAGGTTGATGTTGGGTTGGGCGATGGCCTTTGAACCGAGAGCCTCGCGCAAGAGCTTGACGTGGGCGCGCTCGTCCGAGCCGATCTGCAGGGCGATCGCCTCGGTGAAGACGAGGTTGTTGGCGAAGGTGACCTTTTTGCCGCCGACCGCCGGTGCGCCGGATGCCGGATTGCCAGGGT
>CAXTJC010000498.1:0-2425 GCA_964244225.1 uncultured Acidobacteriaceae bacterium | reverse complement strand
ATCTCGCCGCTCGCAAGCTCCTCGCCGAAGCCATCAGCCCCCGCACCGGCAAGCCCTACCGCGTCGCCCTCCTCACCGGCTCGCTCGACACCGCCACCAAGCGCGAGGCCCGCGGCCGCATCGCGCGCGGCGCCGCCCAACTCGCCATCGGCACCCACGCCCTCATCGAAGACAAAGTGGACTTCCACAATCTCGGCCTCGTCATCATCGACGAGCAGCACCGCTTCGGCGTCCAGCAGCGCTTCCGCCTCATGCGCAAACCCGATAGCACCGCGATCGGTGAAAAGACCGCGCCCCCCGGCGAGCCCGACACCCTCATCATGACCGCCACCCCCATCCCTCGCACTCTCGCCCTTACCCTCTACGGCGATCTTGATGCTTCGGTCATCGACGAACTCCCACCCGGCCGCACTCCCATCACCACCCGCCGCACCTCGCACCAGCGCATGAACGACGTCTGGACCTTCTTGCGCAAGCAGATCGCCGCCGGCCGCCAAGCCTACATCGTCTATCCCATCATCGAGGGCGCGAACGAAGACCAGGCCGAACTCGACTTCGCCCACGACGAGGACGCCGAAACACTCGCCCCCAAACCTTACGGACCCCCACGCGAAGCGGGTGCCCCATCCATAACAGCTCCATCGTCATGGATGGGTTCCTCCAGTAACACCTCCGCCAGCCACGCCCCCGACCCCATAGCCACGCGCCTCATCGCCGAAGTTAAAGGCCGCAACAGCAAATCTCCAGGCAAGCAGACAAAACAAGTTACAAATAAAAAATCCACCGCCAAACCAGCCCCCCTCTTTCCCAAACAGAAGCTCCGTGCCGCAGCCGATATGTTCGACGAGCTCCGCCACGGCGCTCTCGCAGGCCTGCGCCTCGGCCTCCTCCACGGCCGCCTTACGCCCGCCGAAAAAGAGATCACCATGCGCCAGTTCGCGCGCGGCGAGATCGACGTCCTCGTCGCGACCACTGTCATCGAGGTCGGCGTCGACGTCCCCAACGCCACCCTCATGGTCATCGACCACGCCGAGCGCTTCGGCCTCTCACAACTCCATCAACTTCGCGGCCGCGTCGGCCGTGGCGCCAACAAGAGCTACTGCATTCTGGTCACGGGCGACCGTGTCTCGGAAGCTGCCGAAGCCCGCCTCGACGCCCTCGTCTTCACCACCGACGGCTTCGCTCTCGCCGAGTTTGATCTACAACAACGTGGCCCCGGTGAGTTCTTCGGCACGCGCCAGGCAGGCGCCCCCGAGTTTCGCGTCGCCAACCTCCTCCGCGACCGACCGCTCATCGAACTCGCCCGCACCGAAGCCCAGGCCTTCGCCGCTGCGCCCGATCCCAACACCTCGCGAGCCGAGATCGACGCCGTCTGGTCTCGCCTCCGCGAGCAGTGGCAGCGCCGCTACGGCCTCGTCGAAGCCTGACCCTGTGCATATCAAGCTTGTCATTCTGAGCGCAGCGAAGAATCCCCGCATTTGTCTTTACGGACGGAGCGAAGCAACGTACTCCTTTGCACTCGAGCTCCGCGCCTAACCCTCACGTCCAGTACAGAATCTTCGTCCCCACCAGCACCTCCGCAATCGTCCGCTCAAACCAACCCTTCATCTCTCCCATCGACTCCTTCGGGTACACATACTTGAACCCGCCGAATTTATTCCGCTTCTCCGTCCGCGCCTCCTCGCGCAGATCAAGCGTCGTCTTCGGATACCAGCCCAGCAGCACCTCCTTTGAGCCCGGCGTGAACCGGTGCGTGATCAGCTCTACGGTCAAATCAAGGTCCGGGACATCTGTAACCGCATCACGCACAGATTCAAATAACGTTCGGTATTGTGCCTGCCAGTCCTCGACCGGCATGATCGGCGCCACCGTCAGTCCTACCGGATACCCCGCCCGTGCCATCGTTCCCATCGCCCGCAGACGCTGCGCCACACTCGCCGTGCCACCCTCAAAGTCGCGCGAGACAGCCGCCGCATTCACACTGAACCGCACCCGCGTCCGTCCATTGTGCGGCAGCTTCGCGAGGCCTCCCACGGCGTCGAACTTCGTCGTCCACCGCAGCTGCACCGGCGCCTCCCACTCGCCAAAGAAGCGGATCGCCTCGTCCAGCGCCCCCGTCAGGTGCTCGATTCCCAGGGGATCCGTGTAGCACGACGCCTCAAACGTAGTCCCCTCGCCCGCCCGGGCCCGCGACTTCGACGTCACCTGCCCCGACCCCGCATAACTTCGCAGACCCTCTAAAATCTCCGGCAGATTCGCATACGCGCGCGTCACCGGCGGCCCGCTCAGCGAGCCCGCAAGATAGCAGTACTGGCAGTGCGCCGGGCACCCCTGCGCCACATGAAACTGCCAGTCCGCCGACGGCGGAATTGGCTGCAGCTTGCGCGCTCCCGGCGGCGACATCACAATCGCCAACGTCGACTTT
>CAXTJC010000497.1:0-2427 GCA_964244225.1 uncultured Acidobacteriaceae bacterium | reverse complement strand
CTGCTTGGCAATGGCGTGGTTGCAGGTGTGCTGCTGGCGCGGTCGAAGGCGCAGGGATCGGGCTGGCTGGCGATCACGACGGGGTGGGCGGTAGCGGTATTTGCCGGTGTGGCGACGGCGTCGGCGATGGGGGACTCGGACGCGCATCTGAATCCGGCGTTTACGCTGGCTTCGGTGCTGATGACGGGTAACGCGTCGCGGCTGCTGACGTACCTGCCCGCGCAGTTTCTGGGGGCGTTTGTGGGCGCGGTGCTGGTGTGGCTGCACTACAAGCCGCACTGGGCGGAGACGCCCGAGCAGGACCTGAAGCTTGGCTGCTTCGCGACGTCGCCGGCAATTCGTAACCTTCCATGGAACTTTTTCAGCGAGGTGCTGGGGACGTTTGTGCTGGTGTTGGTGGCGACAGCGCTGTTCTCGCGCAGGGTGTCCCCGGGCGGACTGGCACCGGGACTGGGGCCGATGCTGATCGGCGCGCTGGTATGGGGTATCGGCCTGTCGCTGGGTGGAAGCACGGGGTATGCGATCAACCCGGCACGCGATTTGGGGCCGCGGCTGGCGCATTCCGTGCTGCCGATCGCGGGCAAGAGTGGATCGGACTGGAGCTATGCGTGGGTGCCAATTTTAGGGCCGTGTGTTGGGGCGGCGCTGGCGGCGGGGTTTGTGCGGTTGTTCGGCGTGGTGTAGGGCAGGATGGTGGGTGTATCGCCAAGGCGAGCAGACTGCAGGTCTCTCCACTACGCAAGACGATAAGGCCGTCTTGCTTCGGTCGAGATGACACTTCTTGTACTAACGGCAAAATTGTCTAGGCGCTTGTGTCAGCGAACAAGCGCGAGATAGACGGCCATGGCGACGCCGCCTGCGGCGAGAAGGACGGCCAGCACCACGGCCTGCAGCGAGATGCGGCCTGCTTGCCAGGTGCCTTCGCGCAGCTGCCGGATCAGAATGATGTGACGATAGGAGGCGGCGAGATTGACGAAGACGCCGAGCGCGACCAGGGCGATGCCGGAGCCACGCGGCAGCGAGGAAGAGTGTGCGGGCAGATGCGCCTGCGCGGCGGTGAGCTCGCGGAGAAAGAGGCTGAAGCGGCTGACAGCAAAGCCGACGCCCATGAGGCCGAGCCCGGTGCGGATCCAGGCCAGGAAGGTGCGTTCGGCGGCGAAGTAGATGCGTGGGTCGTGCTCCGGGCGAGGGGGCTCCGGCCGGGTCTGCACGGGGGCGGATTTTGCGGATTCTGCGGACTCTGTCATGGGTTCTGAGGGGCGATGTCTGTGACTTCAAGCAGGAGACTGTCGCCGCTGTGCAGCTCTGGACGGGAGTGGGTGCAGACGATAGTGATGGCCGGCGAAGCGGCATCAAGTGTACAGTCCGGCGCTTTGCCGTAGAGGCCGTGGGCGGTGGTGGAGAAGGCGCCCATGGCATGGGGTGTTTCGCCGGCGGCGCGGGGCAGAGCGTAGACGCCGTGGTAATCGGCGAAGCCAACTGTCTGCGTGGTCGCGTTGATGACCTCGCCTGACCAGCCGGAGCGGGCGACCTCATCGCCGCCCACCTGCGGTGTGGTCCAGTTGGCGGGGTTCGAGTTGGCGCGGTCGGTGGAGCCCGAGGCGGGAATGGCTGTGTCCGAGACGTCGGTGAAGTTAGCGGCGGCGATTGCCCGAACTCTGATCGGAACAGTCTGCTTGCCGAAGCGGAGCGAGGTGAAGCTGAGGCTGAGGGTAGCGGGCGAGAGGCTGGATGCGGTGACGGAGCCCATGAGGTGAGCGCCGGCCTTTAGATACAAGCCGCCGGGAAGCAGGAGGCGCTGCGTGGTCACGGCTTTGACTGGCGTGCCCACGGAGGTGCGGCCGGCCTGCAGGCTCGCTTTGAGAGTGACGGGCAGAGTGAGGCCAGACGGCAGTGGCGCAAGCGTGGTGATGGGATGGCGGGGACCATCCTTGTACTCCGCGGCCAGGCCAGATCGTGCGGAGACGAGGAGGAGGGCGATGAGAGGGGAGGAGATCTTCATGGCTTGGGGCGCAGGTTGGCGAGCAGAGCTTCGGCTGTGGGCTGTGTGTTCAGGACATCAGCGGCGGTGAGCCAGGCGCGGCGCAGCTGCGTGATGCCCCAGCGGATGTAGTCGAGATCATCGATGGCATGGGCGTCGGTATTGACGACGATGCGGCAGCCGAGCTGCTTGGCCATGCGGAGGTGAAGGTCGTTGAGGTCGGCGCGGGCGGGCGCGGCGTTGTGTTCAACGGCGACACCGAGCTCGGCGGCGCGTTTGAGAACTACTTCGATGTTGAGGGCGTAGGCGTCGCGGCGAAGGAGCTTGCGGCCGGTGGGATGTCCGAGGATGCGGGTGTGCGGGTTTTCAAGCGCGGCGAGGACGCGCTCGGTCATCTGCTCTACGGGCTGGTCGAAGCGCGAGTGCACGCTGGCGACGACGATGTC
>CAXTJC010000496.1:0-2434 GCA_964244225.1 uncultured Acidobacteriaceae bacterium | reverse complement strand
CTCGGGCGGCCTGGGGCCTACACGCGACGATCTGACCCGCGAGGCCGTCGCCGCCGCCCTCGATATCACGCTCGAGCGCCGTGAGGACCTGATGGCGATGCTGCGGGAACGATACGCGGCGCGCGGCATCATCATGCCGCCCAACAACGCGCAGCAGGCCGACGTGCTGAGCGGCGCGGAGGTGCTGCCCAACCCCAACGGCAGCGCCGTCGGGCAATACCTCATCACCTTCCTTGGCCACCAGCCGCGCATTGTGATTCTTCTTCCCGGACCGCCCAAGGAGCTCAAGCCGCTCTTCACCACCGAGGTTGCGCCGCGCCTCGCTCTGCGTCTGCCCCCATCCCACATTCGCCGCCGGCTGCTGCGCATGGCCCTCATTCCGGAGTCGCAGGTGGACGCCCGCTGCGCCCCGATCTACGAGCAATACACGGACGTCGAGACCACCATTCTTGCCGGCTCCGCCGAGATCCAGCTGCACTTCGTCTGCGCAAAACCCACAGCGGAGGAGGCGCAGGCGCGCGTCGATGAGGTCGCCGGCCGTATCGAGGCCGAGATGGACGAAGCAATCTTTTCCGCACACGGCGAGAGCCTGGAGGAGATCGTTCTGCTGCATCTCGGCATGCGCGGCCACACCCTCGCTACCGCCGAGAGCTGCACCGGCGGCCTGCTTGCTGAGCGCATCACGGAGACACCCGGCTCCTCGCGCAGCTTTCTCGGGGGCGCCGTGACCTACAGCGATGCCCTGAAGACGAGCATGGCGGACGTGCCCGCGAGTCTGCTGGCCGAGCACGGCGCGGTCTCGGAGCCGGTTGCGCGCGCACTCGCCGAGGGCATTCGCAGCCGAACCGGCGCTTCGGTCGGGATCGCCACCACCGGCCTGGCCGGCCCTAGCGGCGCGACCGCAGGTCCGGACCAGGGCAAGCCTGTCGGCCTCGTCTACATCGCCGTAGCCGGGCTCGGCGCGCAGACCGAAGTCCGAGAGTTGAAGCTGACCGGCGACCGCGAGCGCATTCGCCTGTGGACGACACAACACGCCCTTGAACTCGTTCGCCGCCTGCTGCTCTGATATCGCGTCCGGCGCGTCGCAGTACAAGATCGAACATCCACACAACCACTTAACGGACTGCTTGCTAAACTCAAGCAGCGCCCATGAATCCCTGGCTCGTCACACTTCCGATCGCGTACCTGCTGGGCTCGATTCCGTTCGGCTATCTGCTGGTGCGCTTCGTTCGCCATGAGGATATTCGCGCGGTCGGCAGCGGTAACATTGGCGCAACCAACGTTATCCGCTCGGGCGCCAAGGGCCTGGGAGTTGCGACTCTGCTGCTCGATCTGCTCAAGGCCTATGCCGCGGTTCTGGTCGCGCGACACCTTGCCCCCGCGAACTACGATCTCGCGGTCGGTGCCGCCATCGCCGCCGTGCTTGGCCATGTCTTCCCGGTGTGGCTCCGGTTTCGCGGTGGCAAAGGCGTCGCCAGCGCACTCGGCGTCTTTCTGGCGCTTGTCCCCATGGCCGCCCTGGTTGCGTTCGCCGTGTTCGTCGTCGTCGTCGTGCTCAGTCGCTATGTCTCCCTCGCGTCCATTACCGCCGCCGCCGTTATGCCCGTCGTGGGCATCGCGCTTGCGCCGGAGCGATCGCCGATGGTCGTCGCGGGCTTCCTGTTCCTGTCCGCTCTCATCATCGCGAAGCACCACGCCAACATCCGCCGTCTGCTCGCCGGCACCGAGAGCCGCTTCGGGTCCGCAAAGAAGGTGATCGCATGAGCCGCATCGCCGTGCTCGGCGCCGGCGCCTGGGGCACCGCCCTCGCCATCTCGCTCGCGCGCCGTGGCGGCCATGAGATCGTCCTGTGGTCGCACTCGCCGCTCCTCGCCGAACAGCTAACGGACGTCGGCGAAAACCTGCCTTACCTCCCCGGCTTCACCCTTCCCGCCGACATCTTTATCACCAGCGATCTGCCCGCCGCCATCTTCGAAGCCGACATCCTCGTCTCGGTCACGCCCTCGCAGTTCCTGCGCGAGACCATCGCCCACATCGCTCCGCTGCTCACGCGCGACCAGGTCATCGTCGTTGCCTCAAAAGGCCTCGAAGAGAGCACCTTCCTGCGTATGTCGCAGGTCGTCGCCAGCATCACCGCCAATCCTTGCGTCACGCTGAGCGGCCCGTCATTCGCGCAGGAGGTCGCCGCCGGATCGCCCACCGCCATAGTCGCCGCGTCCGAGTACTCCATCCTCTCGCAGACCATCCAGCGCAACTTCTCCTCGACCTCGCTGCGCGTCTACACCAACGACGACGTGCCGGGCGTCGAGCTCGGCGGCGCGCTTAAGAACGTGGTCGCCCTCGCCGCCGGCGTGGTGCACGGCCTCAACCTCGGAAGCACCTCCGCTGCCGCCCTTATCACCCGCGGCACGGCCGAGATCACCCGCCTCGCGGT
>CAXTJC010000495.1:0-2437 GCA_964244225.1 uncultured Acidobacteriaceae bacterium | reverse complement strand
CTGGACTCCAAACTTGAACTTTTAGGCTAATTTTGAAGGAGATTAGATATGGTCGGCTCACTCCTGGCTTTATCTCATCCTTCGTCTTCGAAGTACAACGGCAGCTATCTTCGGTCTATTGTGGCTTACTTTTGTTGTCATTCCCGCAGGGAACTTTAGCCGTTGCTTTTAGCTATTAGAAAATCGTCTCACCGTGTTCGCTCACGCTGCCACTCTCTGTAGACCTCGCTCTTCCCCAACCCGCGCTCCCGTGCCACCTGCTTTAGCGCGTCCTTCTCGCTTATGCCACCCGCAAGCAGCCTCTGCACCGCTGCTCGCACACTGACTGCAACTTCGCCGGCAGCCTGCACCGATGCAACTGCAGGCGCAAAGAGCAGCACCATCTCTCCGCGCACACTCTCGCGCCCGGCCAGCTCTGCCCGCACTGCCGCCACCGGTCCGCGCAGACACTCTTCATGCAGCTTGGTCAGCTCGCGGGCCACGACCACCGGCTGCCCCGGCCCGAAGATCGCCTCGACATCGCCTAATGCCTCCACGATGCGGTGGGGCGTCTCGTAAAAAATCTCTGTTGTTGTTGCGTCAGAAGTCGCCGCCAGCACGCCCTCCAGCACCGTCCGCCGCTCGCCCGACTTCGACGGCAGAAATCCGTGGAAGCGGAAGCGCTCCGCGCCCAGTCCACTCGCAATCAACGCCGCCAGCGCGGCATTCGCCCCGGGGATCGGAAAAACCGCAACCCCTGCCGCGATCGCCGCTTGCACCAACACCGCGCCAGGGTCCGCGATGCCCGGCGTTCCGGCATCGCTTACTACGGCGATCCGCGAGCCGGCCTTCAGCTCTTCAAGTAGCGAGAGTGCCCGCTCTGCCTCGTTGTGCGCGTGGTAGCTTACCGTCGGCGTGCGGATGCCAAAGTGATGCAGCAGCTTCTGCGTCTGCCGGGTGTCTTCGCAGGCAATCCGGTCTGCCTCGCGCAGCACCCGCAGTCCGCGCAGCGTCATGTCTTCAAGGTTGCCGATCGGCGTCGCCACCAGGTAAAGCCCCGGCGCCAGCGGCTTTCGCTCTCGTGCCGCGCGCTCGCTCGCAGCACCCGCCGTCAGCTCCATCTCAGCCTCCAGCCCCGACTCTGCCTCCAACCCTGCTGGATCGAATCCAGCAGCTTCTTGCCCGAGCTGCTCCGGCATGTCGTCCACGTCCGCTATCGGCCTGGACCTCATCTTCGCAACCGGCCTGCTATTCATGTCGCTACCGCTCTGCCAGCTTCTTCAGCCGCCGTTGTCGCGCCAGCAGCCTTGTCGCATTGGAGAGGTTTCCCGGCGTCACGATTCCCACCACACGGTCGCCCTCTACCACCGGCACCAGTTGTGCGCCGCCGTGCCCGGTCATCTTCCGCAGCGTCGTCATCACCGGATCGTCCGGACCCGCGGTTGTCAGCCCGCGCGTCATCATTCCCTGCACGTACCCGTTGCCGCCGCTCTCAAGCGCCTCCACGATTCTCTGCCGCGAGATCGCCCCCACCAAGCTGCCGCTGCGGACGACAGGGAAGACATCCTGGGTCGCATGCATGGCGCGATGCAGCGCCTCTTCGAGCGTGTCCGCACCCGAGAGCGTGTTGAAGTCCTCAAGCATCACGTCACGCATGCGGATCGAGTCGATCTCGTTTTCGACCAGCACCGTCTGCCGGTCGAGCGATCCCGCCAGCAGAAGGAACGCGCCCGCGGCCGTCATCCACGACTGTCGCAGCGCCAGGCCGCCAAAGACCAGCAGCAGCGCGATCATGCGGCTCAGCCCGCCCGCTGCCTTCGCCGCCACCGGCATGCCGCGCGTCTTAGCGAGCGTCGCCCGTACCGCGCGCCCGGCATCAAGCGGCACCGCCGGCAGCAGGTTCACAAGCCCCAGCAGAAGATTGCTCCACACCAAAGCCCGTAGCAGATGCCCCACGCTGATCCACGGCTGCTGCCACAACATCACCTCGGGCGAGACCGCCAGCATCAGCCCGGCCAGCACACCGCCAGCCACCACATTCGCACTTGGCCCCACGGCCGCCATACGCCGCTCCGCCACAGGATTCAGCTCGGCTCCATTGGCAAAGGTCATCAGACCGCCCGTCGGCAGCAGCAGCACCGCATTCAGTTCAAGCCCCATCCAGGCAGCGGCAATCGCCCGCGCCACTTCACGAACCGCCACCGCGAACAGCACAATCAGCCAGAGCGCAAAGCCGCGCGTCCCATCCGCTCCCGCTGCCGGCGCAGCGCCCATCGTGAGTGCGAGCAGCAGCAGAAAGTACGCGTGCAGCCGAACCTCCACGCCCATCCATCGCCCGAGGCTGAAGCTCCATGCCTGCATCCGTCTAATTGTATGCGCCAGCTCATCGGAAGCACTGGGTCCGCTACCATCACTCCGTGCGCGTTATCGCCGGCACCCTTCGCTCCCGGCTTCTGCT
>CAXTJC010000494.1:0-2438 GCA_964244225.1 uncultured Acidobacteriaceae bacterium | reverse complement strand
ATGCGGAACGAGTAGATATTCTCCGCGTTGTTCGACCACGACATCGCCCCACCCTCGTTGGGGCCCAGCCACGCGTCCGACTTGCCTCCGGAAATCTCGTGCCCCGCGATGTGGAACGAAAGCGTAGCCTCCTGCAGCCGAAATGGATTGACCGACCCGAACGGACCCTGGGGAATGGTCGCCTGCCGCACCGTCGGGTCGTACGGAATTGCATCGATGACGCTCGAGAGTTGATTCGCAAGGCTCTGGGAATAGCCAGCCGCCCCGGGCGAATGTTGATACTCGCCGCGCACATAAAACGAGAAACGCCCGTACTCCGCAATCGACGAAAAGCCGGCGATCAAGTTGAACCCCGGCTCATACGGCCGGCCGTAGTCGTTCACCAGCGTCTGCCCCAGATGGTAGCTGTCCCGCAGCGGCGTTCCGGCAATCCCCATCAGCCGCGTGTACCCCGAGTACAGCCCAAAGACCGCGCCGCGCGGCTCCTGATTCGTCGGCTGCTCATCATGCAGCTCGTCCAGCACGGCTGCCAGAATCTCCTGCGCCTCCGGGTTGTCGTCGCTCAGAATATCGTCTTCAGACTTTTGCAACATGTGCAGCACGGCCCGCCGCGTCCATGGCCGCATCCCCAGGAACATCGAATCGGCATACCCCAAGGAGTACAGCCGCATCATCGCCGGATACACCCAGCTATCGACCGGGATGTACGTCGAGCCATACCGGTCGACAAACTCCTTCACCACCGGTGTCCCGTATTTCGTGTAGCCGACAAACGGATTGCGCGGGGTCGCCTCGGCCGGCAGCGGCTGCACCGGTCCAGTCGTCACCGGCGGGGCAGCCGAGGCGGGCGCTTGCCCCGCCGGCTCGGGCGGAGTCACGGGCATCGCGGGCACGCTGGTGTCCGAGCCAGTCGCCGGCATGGGGGCCGAAGGCTGGCCCGCGCCGCTCGTTATAGGAGCCTGCGCCAACAGGGACACAGCGCTGCCGGCGAACAACGCGGCAGAGAATAGACTGAATCGGATTTGCACTCGCACCTCAAGGCCCGCGTATTCGTCACGCGTCCTAAGTGTAACTGGGTCTAGGGGCACTCTGATAAGTGCCCTTTCGTTATGAGCATAGCTTTAGCCATGTCGTAAGCGCTTCCATGCACAGCGGCTTCAGCCGCTGAGGTCAGCTTGGGTCTACTTTCAGGACTAAATCAGAGTGTCCCTAGGGCATGTGGCCTGATGCCATGCCGCTGTTTACGTCACTGACTTGCGACGCCCCGCGGGGAGCAGCCCTCGAAGCGCAAGCAGTCTCCGCATAGCCGCAAGGCCATCGGCCTCCGTCATCGCAACCCCCTTTGGCTGCCACCGCACGCACTCGATCAGCGCCGGCCCATCGCCGCCGCGCGCCCGCAGCACGGATTCCTGCATCACCCGGTACAGGGCTACGCCATCCGCCGCATCGACCGGCATACCCGGCACGCCCCAGCCCTGCGCCCGATCGCTCAGCATCCCCTGGCTCTGCCCCTCCGCGCTAGGCAGGAGAACAAACACGATCGGCAGTTCGCCTCGCCCGGCAACGCCCAACACCTGCCGCCACCGCGCCGCCGGCATCTCCGCCGCGTCCGCATACACAAGCACCAGCCGTCCCGCACCCTGCGCCCGCAACGCCCCCGCCGCGCCCACCGCCAGCATCAGCCGTTCGAGAGCACCGTCAGCACCGCCCGCACCGTCCACTTGCGGCAGCAGCAACGCCCCGGGAGCCATCGTCTGCATGGCCGTGCGGCTGGACCCCTTCGCTTGCACCGCAACCCGGCTGCCCGGCACATCGCTCACCAGGTCGCCCGCCGCGAGCAAGAGCATCGAGCTCACGCGGCACGCCTCCTCACCTCGCAGGCTCCGCGCTCCCGCTCTGGATCCGAGTGCCCGAAGCTCCCTCATCCCTTCGTACATCCGCTGCAATACGGCATTCGGAACCAGGGGGTTCTCGGATGGTGCAGCCTGCCTCGTCCCCGCCATACGCCTCCAACCTCCACGCCAACAAAAAGGGCGAGAGCTCCAGGGAACCCTCGCCTGTTTTCAGTGCTGAGTCTCTACGCCCGCGCCGGATCCTTCGCCTCAACATCAAGCCCCAGCTCCGCCAGTGCCTTCTTCGCCACCTGCGGCTTGATCGAGCCCTCGCGCGCCAGCTTCGACAACGCCGCGCCCGCGATCGCCTCTGCGCTCACCTCAAAGTGCCGCCGCAGATGCGCCCGGTTATCCGACCTCCCGAAGCCATCCGTCCCCAACGTCACCATCCTCTGCCCCAGCCACGGTGCCAGCCCATCCGGCAGCGACTTCATATAATCGCTCGCGGCGATGATGGGACCCTTCGCCCCACTTAGCGCCTCAACGATCGCCGGCACCCGCTCCTTCTCCGCCGGATGCAGCCGGTTCCATCGCTCCGTTTCGAGC
>CAXTJC010000493.1:0-2449 GCA_964244225.1 uncultured Acidobacteriaceae bacterium | reverse complement strand
TCCGGCTTCAACAACATCACGGGCTTCAACAGCGTGAATGAGTGGGGCCGGTTCTCGCTCCATGTGCGCGGGGAGTACCAGCACGCACCGTCCGCGACGGGCTACTCGACGGCCCTGGCAACCGGACTTTCGGGCCTGGACGCCATTCCTTACTTTGGCTTCAATGCGACGCAGGCCACCATTCCCGCGGGGCCGATTGCCTCGCAGAACCCGTTCCGCCTGGTCGATGCTGCCTTTTCGTTTCATATTGCAGACCACGAGATCTCGATCGGCAAGACGGACGCGTGGCTTGGGCCTGGCGCGGGCGGGGCGATGGCGTGGAGCAACAACGCCGAAAACATGTATGCGTTTCGGATCAATCGCGTGGAGCCGCTTTTTATCCCCTATGTTTCACGGATTCTGGGTCCGGTCCGGTACGACTTCTTCTATGGCAGTCTGAAGGGGCACACGTACCCGAATAATCCGTATGCCCACTCGGAGATGTTTTCTCTTCGGCCGACGCAGAACTTCGAGTTCGGCTTTCAGCGGACGATCATCTTTGGTGGAAAGGGTCATTCGCCGGTCACGCTGCATACCTTCATCAAGGGCTTCTTCGACATCAACGATACGACGGCGGCGGAGAAGTTCTCGCGTGCGGATCCTGGCGCCCGGTTCAGCGACTTTAACTTCTCGTACAGGCTGCCGTTCGTTCGCAAGTACGCGACGCTCTACGTCGATTCGATCACGCATGATGACGTGACGCCGATCAGCGCGCCGCGGCGGGCGGCGTTCCGCACGGGCCTCTATCTCTCGCAGATACCGGTGATGCGCAAGCTGGATGTACGGGCGGAGTCGACCATGGCGGATGAGCCGGTGCAGCGAAGCGTCGCCGGAACCTTCAACTACTACGAGACGATTCAGAGACAAGGGTATACAAACAAGGGTTTTATTATGGGCGACTGGACGGGCCGCGAAGGTAAAAGCGGGCAGCTCTGGGTGACCTATCACCTGAGTGGAAACGAGTGGGTGCAGGTGGAGTACCTGCGCAAGAAGAACGCCAAGGACTTCATCCTGTATGGGACGACGCAGGACCAGTTCAAGGGCGAGGTGGTGAAGCGGCTGCGGCCGGATGTGGAGCTAGACGCGTGGGTGCAGTACGAGCGATGGAAGGCGCCGGTGTACAAGACGGGAGGCCAGAGCGACACGACGGCGACGGTACAGCTGACGTTCTACCCCCAGCTGCACCAGCTCACAGGCTCGCGATGACGGAGCGATGGGTCGCGCTGGCCCATCTGCTGCGGCCGCAGGGACGCAAGGGTGAGGTGCTGGCCGAGCTGCTGACGGACTTTCCGGAGGGGCTGGTGGGGCGCAGCCCTCTCTACCTGGCGCGCGAGGGCTTTACCGGCATGGCCGATGAGGCGAGAGCCTGCCGTGTAACCGGGAGCTGGATGCCCAAGGGGCGGAACGAGGGGCGGATCGTGCTGGCGCTTGAGGGTGTGGGGACGATCGAGCAGGCAGAGGCGCTGGCCGGGTATGACCTGCTGGTGGAGGCCGGGCAGCGGACGGCGCTGGAGGATGGCGCGGCCTACATCAGCGATCTGGTGGGTTGCTCGGTGTTCGATGGGGAGAGGCGTGTCGGTGTGGTTGAAGGCGTTGAGTTTCCGGCCTCAGCGGACGGTAGGCGACGCCTTGAGGACGCGAGCCCGTTGCTGGTGGTGCGTGCCGCGGGCGAGGCTGGCGAGGAGATCATGATTCCGTTTACGAAGGGATTTCTGCTCGAGATCGATCCTGCGGCGAAGACGATCCGCATGGCTTTGCCCGAGGGATTGCTGGAGCTTGGCGGGTCGTCGGGCGATGTGGAAGAGTAAGAAGCCCTGAAATCACCTTCGGCTCCCGCGCGGATCGGCTCTGAGAACACTCTGACTCCTTCCTGGAACTATGGCCAAGCTGACCTCTGCGGCTAAAGCCGCACTGCAAAGGCACTTTCGGCATGGCTGAAGCCATGCCCTTAACAGAAACGATATCGAATCAGAGTGCCCCTACGAGCGTTACGTGACTTGCGGACGCGAGACCATAGCGGTGCGGCGCTTGAGGGCGATGTAGGTGAGGCGGGCGGCGAGCAGGAGCAGGAGGATGGCGGAGACGCGCCACGGCGTCCGGTTGCCGACCTTGACCAGCCACCAGAAGTGGATGACGGCGGCGATGGCAGCGACGTAGACGAGGCGATGCAGGCGCTGCCAGGATTTGCCTCCCATGGCGCGCAGGATGACGGCCGGGCTGGTGGCGGTAAGGGCGAGCAGGATCACCCAGGAGAGCAGGCCGACCTGAATGAAGCGGCGCTTTTTGAGGTCGTCCAGGATGGTGGGCCAGACGAGGCGCCATTGGGTGAGCAGCTCTCCGGGATGGCCGGCGGCGGTGGCGTGGAGGGCGCCGGAGAGATCGTAGCCGGAGAAGAGGAAGACGTAGGTGG
>CAXTJC010000492.1:0-2458 GCA_964244225.1 uncultured Acidobacteriaceae bacterium | reverse complement strand
CTCACACCGGCCAGGTCCTCGCCCTCGTCGGCGGCCGTAACTACAACGCCTCCCAGTACGACCACGCCGTCGCCAAGCGCCCCACGAGCTCCATCTTCAAGCCCTTTGTCTACGCCGCCGCCTACAACTCCTCTCTTAACGGCACCGCGCTCGGCGATCAGGGCCCCTTCACCGCCGTCACCCAGCTCAACGACGACCCCACCACCTTCACCTACGACAACGGCCGCAAGACCTACAACCCGCATAACTTCGGCAGCTATCACGGCCAGGTCACCGCCATCTACGCCCTCGCCCACTCGCTCAACAACGCCACCATCTCGCTCGGCCAGCAGGTCGGGTTTGAGAACGTGGCCGCCCTCGCCCGCGCCTCCGGCATCACCGGAGCCCGTGGCACCCCGTCCGTCGCCCTCGGCGCCTACGACGCCACCCCGCTCGACATGGCCGGCGCCTACACCGTCTTCGCTAATGGCGGCGTACACCTCAACCCCTGGATGCTCGCCAGCGTCCGCAATAATAATGGCGATATCGTCACCGACTTCACTCCGCAGGCCCAGCAGGTCATGGATCCGCGCGCCGCCTTCCTAACCCAGTCCTTGCTTGAGGGCGTCATGAACTTCGGCTACGGCACCGCCGCCCGCGCTCGCGGCTTCTTCGCGCCCGCCGCCGGTAAGACCGGCACCGGCAACGACGCCTGGTTCGCCGCCTACTCCTCAAACCTCCTCTGCGTCGTCTGGATCGGCAACGACGACTACACCGACGTCAAAATGCAGGGAGCCACCGCCGCCGCCCCCATCTGGGGCGAGTTCATGAAGCGCGCCCAGAAGCTCCCGCAGTACTCCGACATGAAGAGCTTCACCGCCCCCAATGGCGTGCAGGTCGTCCGCCTCGACAAAACCTCCAACCTCCTCGCCGACGCCTCCTGCCCCGACGACTATACCGCCGCCTTCCTCGACGGCACCGTCCCGCAAAACACCTGCGCCAGCATGAACGAGAGCCCCGGCAACTTCATCACCCGCATCTTCTCGAACAACCCCAGCCCCTACGCCCACCCCGAGCCCGCCAACAACCCCTACGGCAGCCCCAACCCCTCCGTCGCCGGCCCCCCGGGCACCGCCGACTCCAACCCGGCAGACCTCAACCCCGACGGCTCACCAAAAAAGAAAAAAGGCTTCTTCGGTCGTCTCTTCGGCGGCTCCGACGACAAAACCAAACAGCCTGCTCCAGCCCCCACGCCGTCATCTCCTCCGCAGTAGTTCATTCCCACTTTCGCCTTTGCCATTCTTGCTTGTCATTCCGAGCGAAGTCGAGGAACCTGCTTCTCGCCTTTAGCAAACGGAGCGAAGCGACGTACCAACCGTCGCCCTTTGCCCTTCCTGTTTGTCATTCTGAGCGCAGCGAACGAATCCCCGCATTGTCTTTAGTGACGGAGCGAAGCGACGCGCACCCCGCCCTCTGTCTTTTTTGTTGTCATTCTTCGCGAAGCGACGTACCCGCCGTCGCCCGTCGCCTTCTTTGCTTGTCATTCTGAGAGCAGCGAAGAATCCCCGCATTCGTCTTTAATGTCGGAGCGAAGCGACGTACCCGCTTCTCGCCTCTGCCTCTCTTGCTGTCATCCGACTCTGAGCGAAGCCGAAGGGGAGAAACCTGTTCTCGCCTTCAGCAACGGAGCGAAGCGACGCGCAAGCTACCTCAAGCAGCCACCGCGTCCAGCCTCCCAAGAATCTCCACCGGCAACTCCAGCGCCGCCGCCGAAATATTCTCGCGCAGATGCGCCACAGACGACGTGCCGGGAATCAGCAGCATGTTCGCCGAGCGCTGCAGCAGCCATGCCAGCGCCACCACCGTCGGCGTCGTCTCGAGCGCCGCAGCCGCCTCATCCAGCGTCGACGACTGCAGCGGCGTAAACCCGCCCAGCGGGAAGAACGACACATACGCGATCCCATCTTTAGCCAGATCGTCGATCAGTGCATCATCCGTCCGCTTCGCCAGGTTGTACAGGTTCTGCACGCACACAATCTCGCACAGCCGCCGCCCTTCTGCAATCTGTTCGGCCGTCACGTTGCTCAGCCCGATATGCTTCACCAGACCCTGTCGCTGCAGGTCCGCCAGCACCGTAAGCGCTGGCTCCAGCAACCCATTCTCAGGCTGCTTGTGCGTGTCGAACATGCTGCGCAGGTTCACGACGTCCAGCGCGTCCACACCCAGATTGCGAAGATTGTCGTGCACCGCCTGCGTCAACTCGTCGGGCGAGAAAGCCGGGTTCCACGACCCATCGTCCCCGCGCCGTGCCCCAATTTTGGTCACGATTGTCAGGTTCTCCTTGTACGGGTACAGCGCTTCCTTGAGGATCTGGTTCGTAATGTGCGGTCCATAAAAATCGCTGGTGTCGATATGGTCGATCCCGCTCTCCACCGCCTCGCGCAGCACCGCAATTGCCGCGTTCCTGTCCTTCGGCGGC
>CAXTJC010000491.1:0-2514 GCA_964244225.1 uncultured Acidobacteriaceae bacterium | reverse complement strand
TGGTCGCAGAGCGCCCAGCCATTGCGGCGGATGCTGCGCAGCATGACACGAAGCTTGTCGACCGAGACGATGGTGCGCGGGGTGTGGGCTACAAGATCGATGCGAGCGAGGTAGTTCTCAAGCTGGTCTGAGGGTAGATGCGCGAGCAACATGCGGCCCATGCTGGTGCAGAAGGCCGGCAGGCGCGAGCCGATATGGAGATCGACGCTCATGACGCGGGAGACCGTGGTGCGGGCTACATAGACGATGTCGTCGCCATCGAGAGTGGCGACGGAGAAGCTTTCGTGATGCTGGGCGGACATGCGCTCGAGGATGGGCTGGGCCGCGGTAGAGAGGGTGTTCGAGGCGGTGAAGGAGTGCGACAGCGTGAGCATGCGGGGGCGCAGGCTGTAGCGAGAACCGTCTTCCGTGCCGGCAAAGCCGAGCTTGGCAAGGGTATACAGGCAGCGTCGAACCGCGGCGCGGGAGAGACCGGTCTTGACACTGAGCTGCGAGATGGTCATCTGCTGGTGCTGCTGAGTAAAGGCCTGGACGACGTTGAAGCCGCGAGCGAGCGACATCATGAAGTTGGGATCGCCGGCGAAGGCATCGAGGCCGGCGGCAGTGGGAACGCGCAGAGCAGCGGTGGAGCCAGTGTTGGCGGATATATCAGACGGGGGCGCGATCGGAAGTGGACGGGCAGGAAGCGCGGTCATGAGATCAGCCTTTGGCGGCGGCAGATATGGAGGAAGCTACTTGTGTTCGATAGCCGCCTAGCGACTACGATAAACGCACGCTGAAGACCGAGCAAGTCAAGGGCGAGGCTAGCGGACGCCAAATGCGACGTTATCGAAAGAGCGCGGGGAATACTTGAGGGCTGAGCGGTCAGGTTCTCGACAAGCTGCCTGGATTTGGCATCTGCAGGTTGTGCTCGCTACAGCGAGCGCAGGGCAGCGAGGATGTCTTCGGGTTCGGGCCGGACACGGAAGTCGGCGTGGGCTTCTGCGAAGGCGATGACGCCGTCCTGGCGGAGGATGAAGGTTGCGGGCAGAGGCAGACGCCAAGCGGTATCGGTGGCCTTATCATAGCTCTCGCCGGAGTTGGCGAAGGGGATGTTGACCAGGATGGAGCGATAGTAGGCGCGGGCCTCGATCGGCACGGTGTAGGTGATGCCGAACTGATCGGCGAACGCCGCGTTGCGATCGGTGAGGAGAGGGAAGGCGAGGTGGTGCTGTTCGACGGTAAAGCTGTTCTGGCGCTGGGTCTGTGGGGAGATGGCGACGAGCAGAGCGCCGGCCAGCCTGATCCGTGGAAGGGTGTCGCGCCAGGTTTCGAGCTCGGTGACGCAATACGGACACCAGCGGCCGCGGAAGAAGTTGAGCACAAGGGGGCCGAGGGCGAGGAGGTCGGCGGAGGCGATCAGCTTGCCGGTGGCGGCATCCGGCAAGCTGAAGGATGGGGCCAGGTCGCCGACTTTGAGCAGGCGGTCTTCAATGCCGGAGGCGAAGAGCTCTTCGGTGGCGCGCTCGGAGACGGCGAGGCGATCCGCCTGCACCAGGTTGCGGGTGCGGGCGGTGATGGCGTCGAGCTTGTCTTGAAGACTGGTCATTGGGCTTGCGTCACAGGGCCGGAGCTTTGATTGCCCGCGGCTTCATTGCGCGCAGCTTTGATTGTAAGAGCGTCGCTGTGTTGCAGCAGGCTTTCGCGCAGGAGAACGTAGAGGAATTCGTAGCCCTTGGTAGCTTGCGGGTGAAAGAAGGAGAGGCAGAGGCCGAGACGCGGATCGAAGAAGAAGGGGCGCGTCTCCGGAGTCAGAGCGGGTGTGACGGCTTGCCCGGTGAGTTGCGCGAGAAGGGTGTGGACGCTGCCGCCGCCGGCGATGGTGAGGTGCGGCCGGTAGAGCGCGAGCTGGCGAACCAGGAGATCCCCGCTCTGTTCCACGGAGGTGAGCAGGGATCGGTCGTTGCAGACGGGGCCGCCGGGCGTCTTCTTCAGGTTGACAAGGGCGATGCTTTCGAGGAGACAGAGGCGGCGGTTGCGGTCGCGGAGCTGCTCGCGCGCGGACGCAAACGGAAGGCTGAGCGTGGGATCAATGGCGGCTTGCTGCGCGAGTAGAGCGAGTAGCAGAACGACAGGGAAGGTTGAGCGCAGGTCGGCGAAGGCGGTTGCGTGCAGACGCAGGTCGGCGCCGTTGGCGGACCAGCGGCCACCGGAGTCGTTGGGCTCTTTGAGCGCGAAGAGGATGCGTATCGGTTGCTGGAGATAGGTGCTGTGCTCGCCGCCAAGCGCGCCGTCGCGCAGCAGGGTTGGCTCGCGGCGCTGCCATGCGGTGAAGAGACGGTTCTCGGCAAGCCAGAGCTGGTGCGAGGTTACGGGTATCTGAGCCATGACTCTGCGCTAAAAGCCCTCGAGGACGACCTTGCCGCGAACCGTGCCGGACTCAAGAAGACGATGAGCCTGTTTGAGGTTGGCGGCGTTAATGACTCCGAGGGAGGCGGTGTGCGTGGTGCGGAGCGTGCCGGCGTCGAGGAGGCG
>CAXTJC010000490.1:0-2542 GCA_964244225.1 uncultured Acidobacteriaceae bacterium | reverse complement strand
GGACAATCATCATGGAAACAGGCACAGTAAAATGGTTCAACGACGCCAAGGGCTCCGGCTTTCTTAGCCGCGCCAACGGCGAAGACGTCTTCGTTCATCACACCGCCATCCAGAGCAACGGCTTCCGTTCGCTTCAGGAAGGCCAGAGCGTTCAGTTCAACGTCGTCAAGGGCCCCAAGGGCTGGCAGGCAGAGAACGTTCAGGTTGCATAAGCACTGACGCTTCAGCAGTCTCGAGAAGGGCAGCCAAACCTGGCTGCCCTTTCTCTTTGCCGCAGTCACTCAACCACAACCGCGTACTTATTTTTTTTAGTTGTCCTTCTGAGCGCAGCGAAGAATCCCCGCACTTCGCTTCTTACGGTGGAGCACAGCGACGTACATCCTGTACTCGCAACCATCACGCACCGATCACATGCAGCGACCCGCAAAACATTCCTCCACCCGAGCACAAATCCGCCTACAATCCCCGCATATGCCCTTCTCGCCGGCCAATCTCGCTGCCCTGGTCATCGCCGCCAGCTTCGCCGCCGGGCTCAACGTCTACGCCACCGTCTTCACCCTCGGCCTGCTCAGCCGCCTCCATTGGGTCGCCCTTCCCTCCGGCCTCGACACTCTCTCGCATACCTGGGTTCTCGTCACTGCCGGCATCCTCTTCGCAGCCGAGTTCGTCGCCGACAAGATCCCCGCCCTCGACCTCGTCTGGAACGCCCTCCACACCTTCATCCGCATCCCCGTCGCCGCCCTCGTCGCCTTCCAGGCCGCGTCCCATCTCTCCCCCGGCATGCAGCTGCTCGCCACCTCCGCCGGTGCCGCCATCGCCCTCGTCACCCACGGCTCAAAGACCGCCGTCCGCGCCGCCGTCACCCCCAGCCCCGAGCCCTTCTCAAACATCGCCCTCTCCACCACTGAAGACGCCGTCGCCATCGGCATCACCTGGCTCGCCACCCATCACCCCATCGCCGCCGCCGCCACCGCCACCGCCCTGCTCGCCGCCGCCGTCCTCGCCGCCCGCACCCTCTTCCGCGCCCTCCGCCGCCTGCTCGCCCGCTTCGGCAGCGGCCCCGAAGCCGCTCTCCAACTCCCCGGCGACTAAACCGTACTCTGCCTGGCACTTCTGTTTTGCCTCTCTGTTCTGCTCCTCCGTTTCGCAATTTCTGTTTTGCCCTTCTGTTCTACTGAGCACAAAATCCAACACCCTAACTCTCCCATGCAGATCCACCTCATCGACGGCACCTACGAGCTCTTTCGCCACTTCCACGCCCTCCCGTCCATGAAGGATAAGCAGGGCATGGAGGTCGCCGCCGTCCGAGGCGTCCTCACCTCCATCCTCAAGATGATCGAGCAGGGCGCGACCCACCTCGGTGTCGCCACCGATCACGTCATCGAGAGCTTTCGCAACGATCTCTACCCCGGCTATAAGACCGGCGCCGGCACCCGCCCGAGCTCCTCGCCCAGTTCCCCCTCCTTGAAGAAGCCCTCTCCGCCCTCGGCGTCGTCACCTGGCCCATGGTCGAGTTCGAAGCCGACGACGCCCTCGCCTCGGCCGCGGCCTTCTGCAGTAACGACAAGCGAGTCACCCAGGTCCTCATCTGCACCCCTGACAAAGACCTCGCCCAGTCTGTCCGCGGCTCGCACGTCATCCAACTCGTCCGCCGCAAGCGCATCACCCGCGACGAAGCCGGCGTCATCGCCAAGTTCGGCGTCCCTCCCGCTTCCATCCCCGACTACCTCGCCCTCGTCGGCGACACCGCCGACGGCTTTCCCGGCCTCGCCGGCTGGGGCGCCAAGTCCGCCGCCGCCGTCCTCGCCCGCTTCCACCACCTCGAATCCATTCCCGCCGACTCCCGCGACTGGCACGTCCCCGTCACCAGCCCCCGCGCCCTCGCCGAAACCCTCGTCCGCGATCAAAATCTCGCCTACCTCTTCCGCAACCTCGCCACTCTCCGCACCGACATCGCGCTCTTCAAGTCCGTCGACGACCTCCGCTTCACCGGTGCCACCGACCGCTTCCCCGCCCTCGCGGCTCGCCTCGACGCCACCATCCTCGGCAAGAAGTTCCCACGCTAGTCGTCACACACCCGCGCTCCCAAGGTAGTGGGTCAATTTGAACGACAAGATGTCTAGCGGCTGTTCTGATAGACCTTGTATGACGACCAAGCTAAAAGAACGTAAATGGGAGTAACCACCAGCAGGATTATCTTCGGTAGCCGGTTCGCGATCACGAAGTGCCCCATGATTGGAATCAGTGCCACGAAGGCCACCGCCTGATAGCCGTACCACCATTTCCTGAATCGTCCCATGTTGTCCCCTACATCGCAGTCATGCTCTCAGCCCCTCAAGAAAGGCGCAAGGGGCAAGAGAAAAGCCCTCCGAAAAAACTTGCAGTGTGGACTGGGGATGTGCCTAGACGCTCGACGGGAATGGATCAGCCCCTGTGAATTTCAAAAGTGACCCACTACCGTCTCCAGCGATCCCTTGCCCAGCCCTCCATCCCCTGCGATACTTAATCGTGCACCCCACGTGCGACCAAACCAGACAATCAA
>CAXTJC010000489.1:0-2544 GCA_964244225.1 uncultured Acidobacteriaceae bacterium | reverse complement strand
AGCTGGTCGACTGGATCCAGTCGGCGCGGCAAGACGCCGACGCCATCATCATCACTCCGGCCGGCTATTCCTTCACGTCCATCGCGATCCTCGACGCCATCAAGGCCTTTGAGGGTCCGGTGCTGGAAGTGCACATCTCCAACATCCACGCCCGCGACGAGTATCACCGGCACTCCAAGATCTCCTCGGCCGCGACCGCCGTGATCTGCGGATTGGGCCCCTACGGCTACATCGCCGCCATGCACGCGATCGCGCAGATGGCGACGAAGGCGTGAGTGCGGGAGCGTGTAGGGGAAGGTGCGCGCCGTTAGCTTACCTCGCCCCGCGTGCGGGGAGAGGTCGAAGCCGAAGGCTTCGGGTGAGGGGGCGTCTCGGCAAGGTCGCACTCGCGGTACTCGCGGAGACGCCTCCTCACCCCAACCCTCTCCCCGCAAGCGGGGAGAGGGAGAATGATCGCGCTCAAGCCGCTTTCACGAGGCTGGCGTCGAGATGCTTCAGGCGCGGCATCACTTCCTGCTTCAGCAGGCGCAGCGAGTTGTGCCAGGCTTCGGGCTTGTGCTTGTAGTCGAAGCCGAACACCAGCAGCGTGCCGAAGCCGCCGACCTCGCGGTAGATCTTTTCGATCTTCTCGGTCACGGTCGCGGGCGAACCGACGATCCAGTTGTGGCGGGCGCAATAGTCGACCGTCACGTCGGTATCGGGAACATCGGGCGTGTGCTTGAGATAGTCCTTGAAGCCGAAATGGCCGAGCAGCGGCAGGAAATATTCGCCCATCATCCGGCCCATCATGTCGCCGGAGGATAGCTTCCACGCTTCTTCGTCGGTATCGGCGACGAACACTTCGCGCACCAGCCGCCAATCCTGCCGGTTGGGCTTGCGGCCGGTCCTGGCGGCGCCAATCTCGACCGATTCCCAATGGCTGCCGACATAGGCCGGGTTGAGGTTGAGGCTCATCGGGATATAGCCGCGCTCGCCCGCGAGTTTCAGCGTGTCCGAACCTTTGCTCAAGCCCGCGACGCCGATCGGCGGATGCGGCGCCTGCACCGGCTTGAGGTGGGGTTTCAGGAAATCGAACATGGTGTCGGGCTTCGTCACGGTCCAGAATTTTCCGGTGTAGGTCCACGGCGCGGGATCGGTCCACATCTTCAGGATGATTTCGAGCGCCTCGCGCGTCATGTCGCGGTTCTGGCCGGACATGCCGTCGACATTGAACATCGCCCAGTCGCTCGGCAGTCCCGACGCAGCGACGCCGAAATTGAGCCGGCCGCCGGAGAGATGATCGAGCATCGCCACACGGTTGGCGAGTTCGGCGGGGTGATGATACGGCAACAGGAAACCGCCGGGGCCGAGACGGATGTTCTTGGTCTGCAGGAACGCCTGCGCCAGCAACAAATCGGGCGCCGGGTGCGGCTCCCACGGTGCGGTGTGATGCTCGCCGATCCAGGCCTCGGTGTAGCCGAGCTCGTCGAGCCAGCGCAGCACCTGAAGGTCCCAGTCGTGGCCCTCCTTCAATCCGCACTCCGGCGGATGCGAGGGCATCGTGAAATATCCGATTTCCATGGGGGTTTCCTCTCGCTTGTTCGGTTTTTTATCACGCGTCTGATGCGCGCGAGCGCGAGCCTAGCACGAGAGTCGTGGAGACGAGATATGACAAAGTGGTGCGGGCTGAAAGCCGCGCGGTCGTGCGAGAATCTTCTTACACTCCCCTGGAGGGGGAGGGTCGACGCGAAGCGGCGGGGTGGGGTGGCGGAGAGACCCCGCCTCGAACTTCACCCCGTCTCGCATCTTGCTTCGCGCGATGCGAGCCGACCCTCCCCCTCAAGGGGAGGGTGAAGAGCACTCTTGCGCCTTGCCCAGACTACCTTCCCCCGAACGTCGTCTTGCCGAACAGTTCCTTCTGGGTCGAGGGCTGCGAGCGCCAGTATTGCGGCGGGGCGTCGACCTGGCCGTGCAGTTCGGCGGCGGCGTGCCAACCCCAGCGCGGGTCGTAGAGCATGCCGCGCGCCAGCGCGACCATGTCGGCGCTGCCGGAGGCGATGATCTCCTCGGCCTGCTTCGCTTCGGTGATCAGGCCGACCGCCATGGTGGTGACGCCGGTCTTTTGCTTGATCTCTTTGGCGAACGGCACCTGATAGCCGGGCGACAGCGGAATCTTCTGCAGTGGCGAGGCGCCGCCGGAGGAAGCGTCGATCCAGTCGACGCCGCGCTTTTTCAATTCCTTGGCGAATTCGATCGTCTGCGCGAGATCCCAGCCACCCTCGACCCAGTCGGTCGCGGAGACCTTGATGCCGACAGGCTTGCTGTCCGGAAACGCCGCCCGCACCGCGTCGAACACTTCCAGCGGATAGCGCATCCGGTTTTCCAGCGAGCCGCCATACCGGTCGGTGCGCCGGTTCGCGATCGGCGACAGGAACTGATGCAGCAGATAGCCGTGGGCCGAATGCAGCTCGATGGCGTCGATGCCGAGCCGCTCGGCGCGCTTCGCCGCCGCCACGAAGGCGTCGCGGATGCGCTCGAGACCCGCCGCATCGAGCGCCAGCGGCG
>CAXTJC010000488.1:0-2552 GCA_964244225.1 uncultured Acidobacteriaceae bacterium | reverse complement strand
AGCGCAGCAGCCGCATGAGCGTAGCGGCCTTCTCCATCGCCGGCATGCCCGCATCCGCGGCCAGTTCAGCCGCTGTCACTCCATTCTGCTTCTGCTCTCGCGCCATGCCCTTACTCTAAACGCCGTCCGCAGCCGCTCTGTAAACCCGACTCCATCACGCCTACCTCTGGCATCCGCAAAAAAGCGGCAACCCGATCCTCCAGGTTGCCGCTCTTCGGACGCTTCCCCGTTCAGCTTCCGGAAGGCGCACTCGCCGCCGGCGTCGCCTGATCTCCGCTCATGTTCGAGAGCAGCCGGATCTGAACTCGGCGGTTTTTCTGCCGTCCTTCCGCGGTCTTATCCGTGGCAATCTGCTGGTCCTTGCCGATGCCTACCAAATAGAACCGGTGTGGCGGAATATTGAACTTCTCCTGCAGATAGTTCGCCACCGCATCCGCGCGCTTCTGGCTCAACTGATAGTTGTAATCCGCCGGCCCGCTGGTATCCGTACCGCCCGTCACCTCAAGGATGTACCCCTTGGCCGATGTCGTGCCCGCCGCAAACTGATCCAGCTGCGCCTTGTCGTCCTTCGTCAGCACATACTTGTTCAGAGCAAAGGTCACACTCACATCGGACAGCGGCTTGTAGTTATCCAGGTTCGCGACGACCCCCGTCAGCGTGTCCACCCGGTTGTAGGCCTCCTTAGCGTTCTTGCCCGCCGCATCCGCGGACTGTCCCGCTGTGTCGGCATGCTGACCCGCCGCATCCGCCGCGCTTTGCGCACCGGCTATACCCTTGGTCGCACGCTCATCCGTATCGGCAATCGTTCGGTGGTCCTGCGCCGTATTCGCATCCAGAGTGTTCGTCTGTTGCACAATCGGCGCCGTCTGCGCCCGCACATACTTCTTACTTGAGCATCCTGTCGCCCCTGCCATCAGGCCACACAGTGCAAGCGTCCCTACCATCACAGATCGGTTCACAGAGGCAAAGCAAGTCGAGTTCCGCAACAAAGAGTCAGTCTGCATTTCGGTGTAGTCTCCTTTGGACCCACATCTGTTGTCCTAAAGGAGAGATGCAATCCATGGGCCAGCCGTTGACAGCTCCGCAAGCTTCCTTCTCTCAATGACTTCCGGGCTACGCACTGGATCGCAAGCGTGTCCGGCACTCTCTTGCCCTAGCGAAGTTTTTTCACAATACCTACGTCATATCTTCGCGTCCCACCGCATCAACACCGGCTCGCGCGTTCCTCAACTCATTCTCCTGCAACGTCTAAACTAAGTGTGGAACTACTTCTCGCACGCATGGATCTGCACGCCAAAATCCGCACCATTCCGCCCAAGCCCGGCTGCTATCTCTACAAGAACGCCGAAGGCACGGTCATCTACGTCGGTAAGGCCAAAAACCTCCGCTCCCGCGTTCGCTCCTACTTTCTCGGGGCCTCGCAGGCCAACGCCAAGACTGGCTCCCTCATGCGCGAGGCAGTCGACGTCGACTACATAGTCGTCGACAACGAACGCGAGGCCCTTGCGCTTGAAAACAACCTCATCAAGCAGCGCAAGCCCCGCTTCAACATCCTCCTCCGCGACGACAAGACCTACCCCTACATCAAGCTCACCATGGGCGACCGCTTCCCCAAGGTCTTCGTCACCCGCCGCCTGCGCAAGGACGGCGGCCAGTACTTCGGCCCCTACTTCCCCGGCAACCTCGCCCATCGCCTCGTCGACCTTATTCACCGCTCGTTTCTCATCCCCTCCTGCAAGGTCGATCTCAACCGCTATCACCCCCGCGCCTGCCTGCAGTTCTACATCAAGCGCTGCCTCGGCCCCTGCGTCCAGGACCTCACCACACCCGAGGTCTACAAGCAGACCATCCGCGATGTCCAGCTCTTCCTCGACGGTCGCCCCAACGAGCTCGAAAAACTCCTCACCACCCGCATGGAAGAAGCCGCCGCGAACATGCAGTTCGAGCTCGCCGCCCGCCTCCGTGACCAGATCGTCACCGTACACCAGGCCCAGGACAAGCAGCGCATCGCCACCGCCGACGACAGCGAGGCCGACGTATTCGGCTTCCACTTTGAAAACGAGATGCTCGCCGTCAACCTCTTCCACATGCGCGGCGGCAAGATCGTCGACCGGCGCGACTTCTTCTGGGAAGACCTTCCCGACCTCCAATCCTCCTTCGGCGAAAACCTCAACGAGTTCGCCACCGATGAGGACACCAGCACCGGAACAGATTCTGCTGTCGCTGTCCCTGATGAGACGTGTCATCCTGAGCGAGCAACGCGAGTCGAAGGACCTGCTTCTCTTCCCGCCACAGAAACTGGCGCTGCGTCTTCCCTCCTCGGCCCCTCCGACCATACCGAGCCCCAAGACCTCCCCGCCCTCGAGCCCAACCCCACCCACTCCGCGCCCGAGTACGATCAGTCCGAAGAGCTTCTCGGCCGCGCCCCCATCCAGCGCACCGCCATCGCCGACATCGGCGAGCAGTTCTCCCCCGCCGGCTTCTTCTCCGCCCTGCTCAAGCAGCTCTACCTCGACCAGCCCTATGTTCCGCGATCGATTTACGTGCCGGTA
>CAXTJC010000487.1:0-2554 GCA_964244225.1 uncultured Acidobacteriaceae bacterium | reverse complement strand
CAGGCCGTCCTCCGCCATGGCGAAGGGCACACGCGTAAGCGAGAGCACCAGCGCGTTGAACGTGCCCAGGCCATCGAGCGACCCGGCCAGCACGACAGCCAGCGCCAGCGCTCCACCCCCCAGCAGCCCCGCTGCATCCACCCAGGCGCCGGTCGAGAAGCGCTCAGCCGGTATGCCCACGCGCCACACCGCGATGAGCGGCAGCAGATAGACGCAGCTCACCAGCGCGGTCGCCGACAGCATCGCGCGCGGATAGTTTCGCTGGGGATTCTCTACCTCCTGCGCGATGGTCGATGCATTGTCCCAGCCCATGTAGTTCCATAGCGCGACCAGCAGCGCGGCGGGGAGATCCGGGTGCAGCGGCGCGCCGGCCGGGGCCGCGGAGACACCGCGCCCCGCGATCCGCCATGCCGCCAGGCCCAGCAGCACCACAAACGGCGAGAGCGAGAGCGCCATCAAACGCAGCGAGCCGCTCCCCACGGACACAGCTCCGCGCAGGTTCCACACGCACGCAATTTCGACGATGGCGAACTTCAGCAGCAGGCCGCGATGTCCGGTGGTGAGCACGGGGGCCACGCGCGACAGATAGAGCACAAAGGTTGTCGGATAGATGGCCATGTCAAAGACGCTGGCGGCGAGCGACAGCCAACCTTCCTGAAAGCCCCAGAACGGACCCATGGCGCGGGCGACCCAGTGATAGAAGCCGCCCTCGGCGGGCATGGCTGTCGCCAGCTCTCCGATCATCAGCGAGACCGGCAGGCTCCAGAAGACCGGCACCAGCAGCAACAGGAGGATGGCGCGGCCGTAGCCTGCCGAGCCGATGATGTCCTCCAGGCCGTATGGTCCACCCGAGACCATGAAATAGGTGGCCGCGATCAGCGGCAGCAGACGCAGCTTGCCGGGACGTACCTTCATTCCAGACCGGCCCACCGTGTGCTGGTTCCCCTCTCGTGCCGCGAAAGTTGTCGCAGACATAAATCTACGTGTTCCGGGACAAGCGCGCGGAGGTCCAAGCTATAATCAGCGCAGCCGAAGCAGGACCCGCGTGGAGAGTTGGCCGAGTGGCTGAAGGCGGCGGTTTGCTAAACCGTTATAGGACCAAAAGTTCTATCGGGGGTTCGAATCCCCCACTCTCCGCCACGCATCCTTCCTCTTCTCTCGCTTTGCAAACTTTGCCGCTCTTTGATCGGATGAAGGGTGTTTCAGCTCTCTAGCGAATCGTTTCATGAAACGGCTAGAGTGAAGAGGTCCATCAAGCGACTATCCTTTGAAGATTCGAGGAAGGCACCATGAGCGATGTTCCCAAGATTGAGGTTTCCCGCCGCGGCTTTCTGAAGGGTGCGGGGTTCACGGCGGCCACGACCGTAATTGAGTCCGCAACCGCACTGGCTCGCGACGCCAAGGAAGCGGCGCACGGCGACCGATCGGCCGGGCCCGATGCCGTCCCGATCAAGCTCTCGGTGAACGGCCAGGAGCACGCCGTCACCGTCGAGCCCCGCTATACGCTGGCCGAGACCCTGCGCGACCATCTTGGCCTGACACGAACCAAGGTGGTGTGCGACCGCGGCTCCTGCTCCGCCTCTACGGTGTGGATCGACAAGGTTCCCTCGCTCGCGTGCATGACCCTGGCCATTGATACTGTGGGGCGGCACGTCACGACGATCGAGGGTCTCTCGCACGGCGAGCAGATGCATCCGCTGCAGACGGCCTTTGTGAAGCACGATGCCATGCAGTGCGGCTTCTGCACTCCCGGCATGGTGATGAGCTGCGTGGCGCTGCTCGATCGCAACGCGAACCCCAATCTTGATGATGTGAAGCATGCGGTCAGCGGGAATCTGTGCCGCTGCGGCACCTACCCCAAGGTCTTCGCGGCCACGCTGGAGGTCGCGCAGCAGCGCCGCCAGACCGCGGGCCTGGTCACTCTTACCACCGCCGAGGGAGGCCTGGCATGACGCCTGAGACACTTCTGTACGACGAGCAGCAGACCGGCGCGGCCCAGGAAAAGTCCCGCTCCAAGGGCATTCAGGGCGAGGCCAAACCTACGCGCGACGCTGAAAAGAAAGATGCGGAGACACCCTCTGCCACCGCGACGCCGGACGCAGCAAAACGCACCGAGAGCTTCGCTTGGGGTATCCCGCAGGACGGTTTGCAGCAGAAGGAGCGGCAGGTTCGGCTCGATGAGCCGCCGCCGCTCGCTCCGAACGCGGAGCTTGCCTACATCGGCAAGCCCACGCTGCGCTACGACGGTCCGGCAAAGGCGATGGGCCGCGGCAAGTACACCGCGGATGTGCAGCTGCCGGGCATGCTCTACGCCCGCATGGTCGACGCCACGATCCCGCATGGCCGCATCACCTCAATCGATACCAGCGCGGCCGAGAAACTGCCCGGCGTTAAGGCCGTTCATGTCATCGAGCACGTCTACGGCGTGGCCGAGCTGCGCGATCCCGGCAAGGAAGCGCCGTCGCGTTATCCGGTCATTCGCTATTCCTGGCAGCCCATCGCCGGTGTCGCCGCGATCTCGCCGCAGATCGCCAATGACGCCGCGGCTCTGATC
>CAXTJC010000486.1:0-2557 GCA_964244225.1 uncultured Acidobacteriaceae bacterium | reverse complement strand
CCAGAAAGAAGGCGAAGAAGGGGGGTGTGCTGAGAAGCATGGCGATTTCTGCGGATATTGGTCGGTTTGACCTGGCGATCTCTTGCCAGAGCAGGGAAGAGAGGGCTACTAGAAGATCATCACGAAAGCGGGTGTGGATGCAACCGGCAGGGAACCTGAATCGTCTTATCTGTTAGCGGCGGAGAGTCTCCCGACCGAAAAGTGGTTGCGCTTCAAGGGTGCTGTTGGGCTTGCCCGCTGGCAGCTGAGTGCGTAGGCTACTAAAAGCAGTCTCCTGGGTGGAGAAAGCGTTGGTGTTTTTGATTTCTTTTCCTAGGATTTTTCCTGGAGTTGTAGGGTCCCTTGTTTTAGCGGTAGCAGGCACATCTGGTCTGGCGTACACGGCGAAGCACCTCTGGACGCCAAGTGCAGCGACTGTAGAAGCACAGTTGGCACCTCCTCCGCCGGAAGTTCCGGCGATGGCCAAGGCCAAGAAAAAGCGGCCTATGCTGGCCGGAATCGCTTCCTGGTACGGTGAGGTGCTGGATGGTCACACGACCGCGAGCGGCGAGGTCTTCCACAAGGAAAAGCTGACGGCATGCCATCCGACGCTGCCGTTTGGGACTTTGGTGAGGGTGATCAATCTGCGGAACCGGAAGTCGGTAGTGGTTCGCATCAATGATCGCGGTGTTCTATTCCCGGATCGGGTGATCGATCTTTCGTCCGCTGCCGCTATACAGATTGGCATGCTGCGGACAGGGGTTGCACCGGTCCGGCTTGAGGTTTTGTCGCCCGCTCGCGGGTAGAGGGTACGTTAGTTGAAGAACAGCGCAGTCCGACGGGTATGACTCGTTGGCCTGCGCTGTTCTCCTTAAGCCAGCAGGAGCGCGAGGCGGTTTCTTTGTTTAGTCAGTAAGGAAAGTTAGGTAATATACGTCGTTTGCTCCGTGACTAAAGACAAATACGGGAATTCTTCGCTGCGCTCAGAATGACAAGTAACAGAGCGGCCGGGCTCTTTCAGGGTCGCTTGGTGTGGGACTGGATTTGCAACTTATCCACAACAGAATAGAGCTTGACTCGTGCCATGCCCCATATATAGTGGTGCTCACGCTGGCCCTTCGGTATACTGAAGAGGTAGGTCAATGCCCTGAAGGATGTAAGGGGGTGGCTGGAACGGCCCTCCCGACTGCTGGTTTGGAGATGAGTTTCAAGGGTGGTTCGGTTTTCTGATGTTCTGCTGGGCTGGTCGGGGTTGCGGTGCTGTGTTGAGGATGGACCTGGCTTTTCTCTGCCGGAGGTAGGGTTCGGGACAGGTTCACGACGATAACGAACGGGTGCTCCGGTGAGGGCGCAGGTGCAGCGAGGCGACTGCAGCCGGTACAGACGACAGACGAAGGTGGGAGATCAAGAGCGATGGCGACGATGGGAACACAGACCAATACACAGAGGGAGCTGGCGGATCTGACGCCGAGCTTTCCGGCGCGGGTGGAAGAGACGCAGACAATGCATGTGCGCAAGCGAAACGGGTCGCTTGAGCCGGTGGACGTGAACAAGATTGTGAAGGCGGTGCAGCGGAGCGCGTTTGGGCTGACCCATGTGGACGCAATTCGGATTGCGTCGAAGACGATCGGCGGGCTGTATGACGGGGCGACGAGCCGCGAGTTGGATACGATCTCGATCGACACGGCGGCGGCGCTGATTGCGGAGGAGCCGCAGTACTCGAAGCTGGCGGCGCGGCTGCTGCTGCAGACGATTTTGAAGGAAGTAGCGAACCGGAATCTGCACAGCTTCTCGCAGTCTGTGGCGTACGGGCACCAGGAGGGTGTGGTGAGCCCGGCGACGGCGGAGTTTGTGCAGACGCACATGCGGAAGCTGAACCATGCCATTGACGAGACGCTGTCGGACCGGTTCGAGTACTTCGGTCTGCGAACGGTGTATGACCGCTATCTGCTGCGGGATCCGATCTCGCGCAACGTGATTGAGACGCCGCAACACTTCTTTTTGCGGGTGGCGTGCGGCCTCGCGGGGACGGCGCATGAGGCGATCGAGTTCTACCGGCTGATTGCGAGCCACGACTATATGCCGAGCTCGCCGACGCTGTTCAACTCCGGAACGAAGCATCCGCAGATGTCGAGCTGCTACCTGCACGATTCGCCGGGTGACTCGCTCGAGTCGATCTACGACGCGTACAAGAATGTGGCGCTGCTCTCGAAGTTTTCGGGTGGGATCGGGCTCGCGTTTCATCGTGTGCGGAGTGAGGGATCGCTGATTCGGGCGACGAATGGGCTCTCGAACGGGATCGTGCCATGGCTGCGGACGCTCGACAGCTCGGTCGCGGCGGTGAACCAGGGCGGCAAGCGCAAGGGTGCGTGCTGCGTGTATCTGGAGCCGTGGCACGCGGATGTGGAGTCGTTCCTGGAGCTGCGGGAGAACACGGGCGATGTGAGCCGGCGGACGTACAACCTGAACCTGGCGAACTGGATACCCGACCTGTTCATGAAGCGGGTCAGCGAGGACGGTACGTGGTCGCTGTTCGACCCGAAGGTGGTGCCGCATCTGCCGGACCTGTATGGGGACG
>CAXTJC010000485.1:0-2574 GCA_964244225.1 uncultured Acidobacteriaceae bacterium | reverse complement strand
AGAACACTAGGGCATTCTAAACGCGTATACGTGTTGCTGTTGGGCGGCGGAACGTCGGCGAATTCGGTGCATCTGATAGGTAGAGGGACTACGGCCTGAGCGATGGGCTGGAGAGACCGTCCCGATTCTTGCCCAGGGAAGAGGATGTATGGGGTCGGTCATCGCACAGGTTCCGGAGTTGACGTCGATTGCCCCGTTAGGGGTGACGGCGCAGTCGGCGATGGCTGATGCTCCGGGACGCCTGCGCGATAGTCATGGCCGTGGGATTACGGATCTGCGCGTCTCCGTGACGGACCGATGCAACTACCGGTGTGTGTACTGCCGGACCGGCAATGAGGGCGCGCAGTTTGCCGAGCTGCCGATAGCAACGTATCTGCGGATGATCGAGCGCTTTGTGGCGCTGGGAATCGAGAAGGTGCGGCTTACGGGCGGAGAGCCGCTGCTGCGATCGGGGCTGGTGGAGATGGTTCAGGAGCTGAGCCGCATGCGAACGGCGTGGACGCCGAGTGGCGAGTCTCTGGCGGAGGACGAAGGCCGTCCGCTCGATATCGCGCTGACGACCAATGGGCATCTGCTGCGCGGGCTGGCGCAGCCGCTGGCGCGGGCCGGGCTGACGCGGGTTACGGTGAGCATGGATGCGGTCGAGCCGGAGACGTTCGCGGCGATTACGCGCGTGCCGCGCAGCTATGAGACGGTGCTGGCGGGGGTGCGGGCGGCGCAGGCGGCGGGGCTGGGGCAGGTAAAGGTGAACTGCGTGCTGCTGCGCGGGTTCAACGACGGACAGATTGAGGGGTTTGCGGAGTTCTCGCGGCGTGAGGGTGTGATTGTCCGCTTCATTGAATGGATGCCGCTCGAAGAGGACCGCAGCTGGTCGCCGGAGAAGGTGGTGACCATGGATGAGATTCTGGCTCGGCTGAACGCGGTGCGGCCGGTGGTGGAGCTGCCGCCGAATGCGGCGAGCGAGACGGCGCGGCGATTTACGTTTGACGACGGATTGGGCGAGATTGGTATTATCGCCCCGGTAAGCCGGCCGTTCTGCGGGCACTGCAGCCGGGTGCGGCTGACGTCCGATGGAAAGATCCGGACGTGCCTGTTCTCGCAAAGCGATCACGATCTGCACGGCGTGGTGGCGCGGGGTGGAACCGATGAGGAGCTTGATGCGTACATCCGCAAAGTAATCGTTCGTAAAGAGGCACGGCACCACATCGGCGAGGCTGGATTCGAGAAGCCGTCGCGGAGTATGGTGCATATCGGCGGTTGACGCGAGAGCAGGAGGCGGGCGATGCGTTCACGAGACTTGAGGGTGATTTCGGCCGGAGAGCGCGCTGTGGCATCTCTCTTTTGTGTCTCCGTGAAGCGAGACTCACAACAGCAAGGACAAAATACAGGGGTCTCTCCGCTACGCCGGGCGATGAAGCCGCTCGTCTTCCCACCCCGGCGAGCAATTTCGCTCTCCGGGGACCCCGGCTTCGGTCGAGATGACCGCTTCTTTCGAGATAGTGAACAGGTTTTTAGCAAGAGCGTCCCTCATAGTGTGCGAAGAGCGCGATGGCATCAGGAGGCGTGCTCCGGATGAAAGAGCGTCGCCAATACGAGGTGATCGACAGCCGGCAGATGGATCATCTGCGGGTGTTTCACGATGTCGCGCGCGCGGTGACGGCGTCGCTCGAGCTGGAGGAGATTCTGGGCGCCATCATGAACAAGATGGCGGGCTTCTTTGGGCCGGAGCGGTGGTCGATGCTGCTGGTGAGCGACGACGGCAAGGAGCTCTACTACGCGATTGCGGTAGGGGAGAACCAGGAGAGCCTGAAGGGGCTGAAGGTGCCGATGGGCGAGGGCGTTGCGGGATGGGTAGCGGCGACGGGCAATCCGCTGATCGTGCCGGATGTGTCGCTCGACCCGAAGTGGCTGGCGTTTACGCGGGCGCATCCGGAGCTGAATATTCAGTCGATCGCCTGCGTTCCGGTACGCTCGGCGGGTAAGACGTTGGGAGTGATTCAACTGCTCAACAGCAAGCTGGACCTGCTCAGCGAGTATTCGATCTCGTTTCTGCGCATTCTCTGCGACTACGCGGCGATTGCGATCAAGAACAACCGGTCGGTGATGCTGATCCAGGAGCTGACGATCACGGACGACTGCACGGGGCTGTTCAACGCGCGGCACCTGTACTCGATGCTTGAGGAGAGCGTGGGCAAGCACGAGATGTTCAGCCTGCTGTTTATCGATCTGGACCGGTTCAAGCAGGTGAATGACACGCATGGGCATCTGATCGGCAGTCGCCTACTAGCGGAGGTTGGCGATCTGATGCGGCGGGTGATGGGGCCGGGAATGAGCTCGTTCCGGTATGGGGGCGACGAGTTTGTGGTGCTGCTGCCGGGGGTCGGCAAGGATGCTGCGTGCACGATGACGGTGAAGCTGTTTGAGGCGTTGCGGGAGACGGCGTTTCTGGAGGGAGCACAGCTCTCGCTGCGGCTCTCGGGGAGCTTTGGGCTGGCGACATATCCGGAGGATGGGACGACAGTGCAGGCGATGCTGAAGGCTTCCGACACGAAGATGTATGAGGCGAAGGTGCTG
>CAXTJC010000484.1:0-2579 GCA_964244225.1 uncultured Acidobacteriaceae bacterium | reverse complement strand
ATGCCGCCCATCAGCCGAGCCGGACTGGAGAAGAACAACCTGTTGAGACACCACAGCTAAAGCCGCAGCGCAAAGAAAGCACTTACGGCATGGCTCAAGCCATGCCCTTAACCAAAAGGCATTTGATAAGAATCTCCTTTACTCCGGGTTTTAGAGCGAAGTGCTTGAAGGTGTACAGCGGCTGCGAGCTAACTGCGGCTCTCTCCACTGCACGAGACGATAAGACCGTCTCGCTCCGGGTCGAGATGACACCTCTACCAATGGGACATAGGCTCAGACGCCCTGGTAGACGAGGCCGACGAAGGCGTCGATTGTGGTGGCAGGCTTGAAGGTGCTGTCAAACGGAGCGGTGGGTTTGGCGGCGAGGACGTCGTTCAGCGAGCGGCCCTGGCGTTTGAGCGTGGCGACCTTTTCGCGGGTGGTGGTGAGCATGTCGTGGAACTGCGTGAGCTGGCTGCGTGTGCCGATGGGGCCGTGGCCGGGGACGATCACTGTCGTCGCGGTGGAGCGAGACAGGTTGCGCTCCGAGGCGCGGATCATGCCGTCGATGTTGCCGCCCGAAGAGTAGTCGATGAAGGGGTACAGGCCGTTGAACCAGGTGTCGCCACAGTGGAGAACATCGGCGTTGGTGAGGTGGACGGAGATGTCCGTATCGGTATGGGCCGGCGGGTAGTGTGAGAGATGAAGGGTTTCGCCGTTGAGGCTGAGAGTGTCGTCACCGGCGAAGGTTTGCGTGGGCAGACCGCCGGCGGGTACGGGTGGAATTGTGATGTCATAGGCGACGATGCGCTGCGTCGTGCTGAGACGGCGTTTGGTGTTTTCGTGGGCGATGATGGTGGCGCCGGCGGCGTGCATCCAGGAGTTGCCGTCGGTGTGGTCGAAGTGCCAGTGGGTATCGATGAGGTGAGTGAGGGGATCGGGCGAGAGCGCGGCGAGGGCGGCGGCGATCTGCGGCTGCGAGGTGGAGAAGCCCGAGTCGATGAGGAGTTTGCCCTCTTTGCCGGGAAGTACGACGATGTTGCCGCCAGAGCCCAGGAGCGCGACGACGTTGCCCCGCAGCGGCTGCGTGGTGATCCTGGCGCCGGCGGCAGCGGTGCGCATCTGAGCGAGGCGGTCGGTTGGGGGAGCGGGGGCGGGCGCGGCGGCGGCCTGAGCGAGCAGGGATCGGGCAGCGAGGTGCGTCGCGGCGGCGGTGAGGACGGAGGAGCGAAGGAAGCTACGGCGGGAGATGGGAGAGCGCGAGGGCATGGCTTGACTGTACCGCAGGAGATTTAGAGCATTCTCCTGATGCCGTGCCGCTGTTCGATTGCAGTGGAGGCCATTTTCCTTGAGAGAAAATGGCACGGGCTGATACGGCCCGGGGTACACCTTCAGGAGAAATGCCTTACGTGGTGTGATCGACGACGATGCGCCAGCCTTCAGGGGTTTTTTCCATGACGAGGGAGAAGACGCCGTCGGCGTTGCCGCCTGCTTTTTTATTGCGTTCGAGGTGATATTTGCCGATGGCGACGGCGAAGTGTTCGTCGAGTGGATGGACCTCGAGATCGGAGAAGGTGAGGGTGCCCATGGCGGCGCGATTGGGGTAGTCCTTGTGGTAGCTGTCGACGAGGCCGGCGTAGCCGCGGTTGATCTCGCGCGAGAGGAAGAGGGTGTCGGGCGAGTTCTTGTAGGCTTTGGCGAATTTGTCGAGATCGCCCTCGTTCCAGGCGCGCTCCTGCGCGAGCAGAACCTTGACGCAGCCGAGCTCGGTGGGGCTGGCGGTGTGCAGTGGCGACTCCTGCGCGGCGGCGCGCGGGAAAGAGGACGGCAGAACTGGTAGGAGAAGAAGGACAAGGGCGAGGGTGCGCGAGATGGGCTTGATCGAGGTCATGGTGTCTAGGAGATGCGGTTCCACGGGCTGACAGTTTGCGAACTGGGGCGGTAACGGTGTGTGCCGAGATCGGGAAGGATCCAGACGAGGGTAACGAGCGCGTCGACCAGCATGGCTAGGGTGGGATGCCAGAGGGCGACGGGGATGGAGAGGAGATAGAGGCCCAGCGAGAGCCAGTGTTTACGCTGGGTGAGGGCGTCTTCGGCTGTACGCTGCCCGGCGAGCCGGAGACGGTGCTCAATTGCGAGACGAAGCAGCATGAAGGTGAAGCCGGTTGCGAGAAGTGAAAGGGTGTAGAGGACGACGGAGAAGCTGTCGCGCTGTTTTTCAAGAACCCACGAGGTGAAGTAGGGCAAGAGCGAGGAGCAGAAGAGGAAGAGCAGGTTGCTGTAAAGAATGCGGCCGTCTATCTCCTCGATGCGATTGACGAGGAGGTGGTGATTCACCCAGTAGATGCCTGTGAAGGTGAAGGAGAGGATGTAGACGGAGAGAATGGGAAGGATGGCGCGCAGGCCTGCGACTCCGTGCTCATGCGGGATTTTCAGCTCGAGAACCATGATGGTGATGATGACGGCGAGCACGCCGTCGGAGAAGGCCTCCAGACGGGCCGGGGTGAGAGACCGGGAGTTAAGTTCCTTTGTCATGGACTCCGATGGCTGCACTATACACGGGCGATGCGGGCTTTTTTCCTATCTGGCAGGCTCAGGAT
>CAXTJC010000483.1:0-2600 GCA_964244225.1 uncultured Acidobacteriaceae bacterium | reverse complement strand
GCCGGCAGCAGCAAGTCATTCACATCCTTGCGCGTGAGCAGCACGATGTCGAGATCGCGCGCCAGCTGCCGGTGCTGGAAGCCGTCATCCAGCAGGTGCACGATCATCGCGTTCTCCGGGCTGTCCTGCGCCATCAACCCTGCCTCGTAGCGGTCCGCGCCGACGTACACCGGCACGCCGGAGCGTTGCGCCAGCAGCATCGGTTCATCGCCAAATCGCGCCGCATCCCCCTTCGGATCCACCCGTTCCACCTGCTTCGAGCTGCGCTTGTACCCGCGCGTCAGAATGCGCACGGCATACTCGCGCTGGTGCAGGATCTTCGCCAGGGCAAGCACCACCGGCGTCTTTCCCGCGCCGCCGGCGGAGATGCTGCCAATGCTGATCACCGCGCTTGCAAGCGATCGCCTCCTGCTTCGCCTCCGTGTCGTCAGCCAGAGTTTAAGCCGCAGTCCGGCCGCATAGAGAGGCACCAACGGTAAAAGCAGCGGCCGCCGCAGGCTCACGCGCTCCGCTCCGTACTCTGGCTGTGGTTTTCCACGCCCAGTCTTTGGCCTTCCGTACCCCCGGCCAGCGGCGCAAGCGCGGCCAGAGCCGTCAGCGCGCCCAGAGCTGTTATTGCAACGACTGCCCGCTCCGTCGCCCCAGCCTGCGAGAGAAACATCGCTCTCCCGCGTTCGCCCAGCGCGCGCATCTCCGGGCCGCCGCTGAGCGCCTCCACCAGAATCTCAGCAAGGCGCTCGCCGGGCTGCAGCACCCGGATCGCTGCACTCGCCTGCATCATGGTGACGATCTCGCGAAAGTTCTCAAACGATGATCCCAGTATCACCGGAACACCGAAGCGTGCGGGCTCAAGCGGATTATGACCGCCCGCCGGCACCAGGCTGCCGCCAACCAACGCCGCCCGGCCCAACGCGTACACCCCGGCAAGATCGCCGATCGTATCGAGCACAATGACCTCGCCGCGCGCGATCACCACCGCCGGCGAAAGCCGCGAGGCGCGATGGACCGTAAAGCCGCGAGACTCCGCAAGCGCAACCACAGCGTCGAAGCGCGGCGTATGCCGTGGTGCCAGCAGAAGACTCGCCATCGGCAGGGCGCGCAGAACCTTAGGCCACGCATCCAGCAGCTGCGCCTCCTCATCCTCGAGCGTGCTTCCGGCAACCAGCAGCGGCGATCCCGCCGGCAGAGCATCGCGCAGCGCACTGAAGACTTCCCCCTGCGGTGCCGACCTCACGTCATACTTCAAATTGCCAGTCACCTGGATCTTAGCCTCCGGGATGCCGATCGCCCGCAGCCTCGCCGCCGTCTCCTCGCCCTGCGCCAGAAACAGCGACACTGGCCGCAGGATCGGCCGCCAAAGCCGCCGCAGTCGCAGATAGCGCGGAAACGAGCGATCGGAGATCCGTGCATTCACCACAACGATCGCTGCACCATTGCGATCGCTCTCGCGAATAAGATTCGGCCACAGCTCACTCTCCAATAGCAGCACCAGCCTAGGCCGCAGCACGCGCAGGATACGCCGAACCAGCACGGCAAAGTCCAGCGGCATATAAAAAACCGCGTGCCCGGGAAAACGTTGCCGCGCCAGCCTCTGGCCCGCCTCGGTCGTCGTCGAGATCGCGACCGCATACTCCGGATACGCCCGCTCCAGCCCCGCAATCAGCTCCGCCGCCGTCAGCACCTCACCCACGCTGACCGCATGCAGCCAGATCACCGGCCGTCCGGCGATCGTCTCCGCAAGACCCGCCGGCACCCGCCCCAGCCGCTGCGAAAGCCCACTCCGGTAGCGCCCGCTCGTCGCCATGCGGACCAGCCAGAACGGCGCTCCCACCAGCAGCACCAGAAACAGCAGCAGGCTGTACAGCGGCAAATCGGTCTCCTGCGGGCGAGGTCCGTGGTCCCAAACATGCTTTACCGCAGCCGCCCTTGCCGATCATAATCAATGCTGCGCGGACGGGTCTGTGACAACGCAGCCTTTCCCGCGCTCAGCCGTCTCTTCTATCAGCATGCGATCCGCGCCTCTCCCTCTTCGTCTCCTCTCTGGCCTCATTGCGTTTGGTCTGCTCGCAGCCCCTCAACTCCTGCACGCCGCGGACAAGAAGGCCCCGCCCGCCCGGCCCGCCGCCCAGTACATCGCCTTCGACACCCACGAGAAAGAGCACGTCACCATCGCGGCAGACCCCTGCGACGACCCCAAGAACTGCGACTTCTTCCGTCTGCCCTACATCCAGCACGGCTTCCTTCCCGTGCGCGTAGTCGTCACCAACGACGGCGACCGCGCTCTCTCGCTCGATGACGTCCGCATTCAGTTCATCTCCGAAAACAAGGACGTCATCCCCGCCGCCACGCTCGAAGATATCAATCGCCGCCTCTTCTCGAAGCGCAGCGCCCAGGGCACCAAGATCCCCGGCCTGCCCTATCCCGTCACCATCCACCACACGCCGGTCGATAAAAAAGTCACCCAGGACGACACCGACTTCGGCTTCCCCGGCACCGTCGTCAACGCCCACCAGTCCCTCTCCGGCTACCTCTTCTACGACATCCGCGATCTCGACGACCCCGCCATGCGCGGCGCGGAGATCTACGTCAAAGAGATCAAG
>CAXTJC010000482.1:0-2665 GCA_964244225.1 uncultured Acidobacteriaceae bacterium | reverse complement strand
CAGGCTCTGCAGGCAATTCCGCGGGGCGAGACCCGCAGCTACGCCGCCATCGCCGCGTCGCTTGGCCAGCCTACAGCCGCTCGCGCCGTCGCCACCGCCTGCGCGGCTAACCCGGTCGCCCTGGCCGTCCCCTGTCATCGCGTGGTCGGCGCCGGCGGAGCGCTCACCGGCTATCGCTGGGGTCTCGCTCGCAAACGCGCGCTGCTGCAAGGGGAGGGAGCCGCGGCGGCGACTCTATCCGGCATCGGCTGAGGCGAGAGACGTTGCGCCCATGCCAGAAGACGCCGCGAGGAAAGCCCTTGACATAAGGCGCTCGGCAGCCGGAAGCTCGGTAGCACTGTGGGCCCGGTATTGGATTGGAGTTGCACCGCATGCGCTATCTTCCCGCCGCCCTTTTTGCTGTTGGAGCCCTGACCGCAACCGCCCGCGCCGACAGCTTCGACACCATCACCTTTTCCTTTCCCGTGACCACGATTCCGTTGCCGTTCGGCCAGCCGCCCGACGTCGTCAGCGCGATCAATCGAAGCTTCAACCTGCCCGCGTCTCCGACCCCGGTCGCCGAGCCTTTCTTCATCAGCCCGGGCACCTTCTGGATCGACCCCTTCGGCAACCCGCCCGGCGCGTTTCCTCCTCCGGGCGACATGTCGTTTTACTTCTCGCCGGCCGGCGAAGGCTTCGTCTTTACGCAGAACATAAATAGCCCACGCGCCTACTCCAACTTCCAGTCGGCCCAGCTATTCACCGGCCCGGCGACTGCGCCCACCTTCCTCCCGGGAACCTACACCGCGCAATTCTCTGTTCCCGTCTTCGGCTATGGGTATGACTTCGGCACCATTACGATCGCGCCCGATGCCGGCTCCCCCGTCCCTGAACCCGCCTCGCTTGCTCTTGTGGCCAGCGGGGCACTGGGCGCGGTCTCGCTGCTTTGCCGGCGGTTTACCAACCCGTAGCTCGCCTCGTCAGCCAGGCTGCATGTCAGTTCAGGATTTTGGCGCAACCTTCAGGCAAGGGATGTGTCCAATCACAGACAAGCCAGTCCTGCCGCCCGGAGTCTCTTGTGACGCCGAGCCGGTACACTGGCCCCATTTGACCCTCGTGAGCACGACCGTCCCCATTCCGGCCACTGCCCGCTCTGCGACTGCCTCCCCGCACCCCCGCAAGCCGCCTCTGCCCGCTCTCAGCGGGGTGCGTACGCTGCTTGCCGTCAGCATCATGCTCTTTCACTTCACGCCGCCGCACATGGAGTGGCTGCACCCGCTGCTGGATAATTCCTTTATCTTCGTCGGCTGCTTCTTCCTGATCTCGGGCTACATCCTGACCTACAACTACGGCGACCGCGCTCTCACTCTGGTCAAACGCGACTTCTGGTTCGCCCGCTTTGCCCGCCTGTATCCGACCTATCTCTTCGTTCTTCTGCTCTCCCTGCCCATGCTGGCCGCGGAGTGGCAGGCCCGCCCGCACAGCGAGTTCTGGCAGGGATTAATCCTGACCCCGCTACTGCTGCAGGGCTGGAGTCCCTCGCTCGCCACCTTCTGGAACACCGTGGCCTGGACCCTCTCGGCCGACGTTCTGCTCTACTTTGCCTTTCCCTTCCTCATCCTTCTCTGGGCCCGCAACAGCCACTGGCTGGATCATCCTGCCCGCGTAGTCGGCGTGGTGCTTCTGCTCTGGCTGCTCGGCCTTGCGCCGCACACGCTCTACCACTTCCTGAACCCCGACCATCTGCCCGCGCCGGCCGACCGCTACACCGGCGCCTACTGGATGCGCGTGCTCAAGTACACGCCGCCCGTCTATCTCTGCACCTTCCTGGCCGGCCTCGCGCTCGCCAAGCTGCACGCGCTGCTCACCCTCACAGAGCGCCAGCGCCTGGCCATGAGCGCCGTCGCCCTCACGGCCATCTGCCTCTTCTTCTATCTCGCCGCGCCGCATATCCCGTACGTCATCGTGCATGGAGCGCTGCTGCTGCCGCTCTTCTGCCTGCTAATCCTCGGCCTGAGCGGCCCCAACCTGATCGCCAGCGCCTTTGCCCTGCGCCCACTCGTCATCCTCGGCGAGACCACCTTTGCCCTCTACCTGCTGCACTTCAACATCTTCGAGATCATCCACAACTACCACTTTCTCGAGCGCCTCCACCTCACCGCGCTCGATCCCTGGATCTCCTACGTGGCGATCATCGCGCTCGCATACGCCACCGTCCGTTGGGTGGAGAAGCCCGCGCGCCGGCTCATCCTCAACCACGCCAAACGCAAGGGCGAGATCACCCGCAAGGAACCGGCTCTCGAGCCCAACCCCGCTCCCTAGCCTGCTTTTTCGTCATCCTCAATGAATCTGCATCTGGCATTTCTTTCGAGACAGGGATATTCTGTGAGTCAGATATCTTTGTTGGAGGATTCCATGGCTACGACGCTTCCAGAACTGCACGCCACGTTCGGTGCTCCTGTTGTTCCGGTCGATACCATGGACCGGCTCGAGGAGCTCGCTCGTAAGCACGGCTGGACCGTCGACGAGGCAATGAGCAGAGCCTTGTCGCTTACAGAGATCGTACTGGATGCACAGGACGAAGACCCGGCCTCGAAGGTATACATCTATCGGAACGGAAAGCGCTATGCCGTTCAGATAGAGGAATAAAAATAATCCGCTTTCGATCGAAGGCTCCCCACCTGGG
>CAXTJC010000481.1:0-2683 GCA_964244225.1 uncultured Acidobacteriaceae bacterium | reverse complement strand
AGCAGATGATGAAGTCGTTGATGCCGTGCTGCGAGTAGAGCTTGAGGATGTGCCACAGGATCGGCCGGCCGCCGATCTCAACCATCGGCTTAGGCCGCAGAGAGGTTTCTTCGCTGATGCGTGTGCCGAGTCCGCCAGCGAGGATGACTGCTTTCATTCCGGATCCTGATACAAAGAAGTCGCAAAGCTAAATCTTTTCCATCATACCCGGCTGTCAGGCATCTGTTGATGGCCCAAAGCTGCTCCGTTCGAGGGCATGGTGACGGGACCATGAACTAAGGCAGCCGTGTATTCTTGAGGGGATATGAGTGAGCGGGCAGAGCAGCTTAAGCAACAGATCCTTGACTTGACAGCGCAGTACCACGCCGAGGCCTTTCCTGAGCGGCCTTTCCAGCCGGGCACCTCGGCCGTGCCGGTTTCAGGCAAGGTGATTCGCGCCGACGACATCAGCGCGGTGGTGGAATCGGCGCTCGATGGATGGTTTACAACCGGCCGCTGGGCGAAGGACTTCGAGCGCAAGCTGGCGCGCTTCTTCGGCCTGCGCTCGGCCTCTCTGGTGAACTCCGGATCGAGCGCGAACCTGGTTGCGTTGAGCGCGCTGACCTCGCCGAAGCTGGGGGATCGTCAGCTCAAGCCCGGCGACGAAGTGATTACGGTCGCTGCCGGCTTTCCGACGACCGTCAATCCGATCTTTCAGAACAAGCTGGTTCCGGTGTTTGTTGATGTCATCCTGCCGACGTATGAGATCGATGTGACGCAGCTTGAGGCGGCGCGCAGCGAGAAGACCAAGGCAGTGATGATCGCGCACACGCTGGGCAACGTGTTCAATCTTGCCGCGGTCAGTGAGTTCTGCAAGAAGTACAACCTGTGGCTGGTGGAGGACTGCTGCGACGCGCTAGGTGCGACGTATAACGGCCAGAAGGTTGGGACATGGGGCGACATCGCCACGGTCAGCTTCTATCCCGCGCACCACATCACGATGGGCGAGGGCGGCGCGGTGCTGACCAACAAGCCGGCTCTGCAGGTGCTGATTGACAGCTTTCGCGACTGGGGCCGCGACTGCTGGTGCGAGCCCGGCGTCGACAACACGTGCGGCAAGCGCTTCGACTGGCAGTTGGGGACGCTGCCGTGCGGGTACGATCACAAGTACACGTACTCGCATGTGGGCTACAACCTGAAAGCGACGGATATGCAGGCGGCGCTAGGTGTCTCGCAGATCGCGAAGCTGCCCGAGTTTATTGAGAAAAGAAAGGCGAACTTTGCCTATCTGCACGAGCGTCTGGCGGATCTCGAACAGTATCTGCAGCTGCCGGTTGCGGGCGACAACTGCGATCCGAGCTGGTTCGGATTTACGCTGGGCGTGAAAGAAGGCGCACCGTTCACGCGCGATCAGCTTACGCGTCATCTCGATACAAACAAGATTGGAACGCGGCTGATCTTCGCGGGAAATCTGACGCGGCAGCCCGCGTATGACGGCTGGGAGTATCGCGTGGTCGGCGAGCTGACCAACACTGATTATGTGATGAATAACGTGTTCTGGATCGGGCTTTATCCGGGTCTGACGCACGAGATGCTGGACTATACAGTCAAGACGATTCATGAGTTTGTTGTGCTGGCGAAGAGTGGGCTCAAGGTCGCCTGAACGTCCGTCTAACTTTTAGAGCCGCACGTCTGTTGTACGGTCACATTTGCGTGTAGCCGTGCCATGCCGCGGTGCGGCGCAGAGCTTCCGGCAGATCGATGGTCTCGCGCAGGCCGAGCTCGGCGCGGACGCGCTCGGTTGAGGGGACGTAGGAGTTCATCGGCGCGCCTGGACGAGCTGTGCCGGAGATGGTCACAGCCAGACCGGGCCGGAGGGTCTCGGCAGTTAGGCGCGCCGCGTCCGCAATGGAGTAGGGCGTCTGCGCACCGACGTTATATGCGCGATTCGGTGTACCGCGCACGAGCAGGGTGCACATCCACACCGCGAGATCCGCCATGTACATCCAGGAACGCAACGGTGTGCCATCACCTTTGATCACGATCGGAGTTCTGGCGATCGCCGCGCCGATGAAGTTGCCGATGGCAAAGTGCTGATCGAGGGGGAGGTGCGGACCGACGAAGGCGAAGGGCCGGGCGATCACCGCCTCCATTGCCGTTCCGTGCGTGTAGGCGACACACAGGTGCTCACTCATGCGCTTTGCTTCGTCGTAGGAGGACTGCAGGAGAAGCGGATCGGGCGCGGTGCGGCTGGTCTCTGGAGTGTGCGTCTCGGTCGCGGAGCTTCGGCCGTAGACGGCGCCGGTGGAGGTGTAAAGAAAGCGCCGCACGCCGCTGGTTAGACCGAACGCTAGGGTTCGGCGGGTGCCGTCGAGGATGGCTTCCGCAAGCTCGTACGCCGGCCGCTGCGATTGCTGTCCGCCGGAGTCTGTGGCCGCGTGCACGATGTGCGTATGCGGCTCGGTGGGGAACCGGACGCTCCGTATGTCTCCTTCGAGCAGGCTGATCGCGGAGTCGCCGGCGATGTGAGGAGAGTGGCGGCCGAACCGGTCCGCATCGCGCGTCAAGACAGTTGCGCGAAGCGATAGGCCCAGCTCGCGATTCGCATGGAGCAGGGACTCGAGCAGCCAATGGCCGAAGAAGCCGGTGCCCCCAGTAAGGAAGATGCGGGCTCCGCGCAGATCCGTCATCGCATCGCGCGTCT
>CAXTJC010000480.1:0-2685 GCA_964244225.1 uncultured Acidobacteriaceae bacterium | reverse complement strand
GCAAAAGTAGCCACGCTCCCAGCACACAGCGGCGCGCCCTTGACGACCGGGCGCGCCGTTTATGACAAGCCCGCCGCTTGCATCTCAGCACCGTATGAGCAAACACGGCGCACGCCTCTGGTGGCAGGATGGCATCATCTACCAGATCTATCCGCGCTCCTTTCAGGACTCGAACGGCGATGGCGTCGGCGACCTGAACGGCATCCTCTCGCGGCTGGACTACCTGGTCGAGCTGGGCGTGGACGCCGTCTGGCTCTCGCCAATCTATCCCTCGCCTATGGCCGACTTCGGCTACGACGTCGCAGACTACACCGGCGTCGATCCGATCTTCGGCAGTCTGGCGGAGATCGAGCGGCTGATTGAAGCCGTCCATGCACGCGGCCTGAAGTTCCTCCTCGATTTCGTTCCGAATCACAGCTCCGACCGGCACCCCTGGTTTCTCGAAAGCCGCTCCAGCCGCGGCAACCCGAAGCGCGACTGGTATCTCTGGCGCGATCCCGCTTCCGATGGCGGGCCGCCCAATAATTGGCAGAGCAACTTCGGCGGTCCGGCGTGGACCTTCGACGAAGCCACCGGCCAGTTCTTCTATCACTCCTTTTTGCCGGAGCAGCCGGACCTGAACTGGCGCAATCCCGACGTGAAGGCCGCCATCTACGACGCCATGCGCTTCTGGCTCGATCGCGGCATCGATGGCTTCCGCATGGACGTGATCTGGATGCTGATCAAGGACGATCAGTTCCGCTCCAACCCGCCGAATCCGCAGTGGCCCGGCGGCTCGAGCTTCGGCAGCATCCTGCCGCTCTACACCGCGGACCGCCCTGAGACCCACGCCATCGTCGCCGAGATGCGCGAGGTGCTCGACGCCTATCCCGACCGCCTGCTCATCGGCGAGATCTACCTGCCGCTCGATCGGCTGGTCAGCTACTACGGAGGAGAGGTCAAGATCATCGATCAAAATGTAACTGAAAGTGTTTTAACTGGGAAGAATGTAACCGAGCCTGCGACATATAGCGTGCGCGGCGCGGACATGCCGTTCAACTTCCACCTCATCCTCTCGCCATGGAACGCCGGCACGGTAGCCGAGCTGATTCGCCAGTACGAGTCGCTGCTGCCGCCCGGCGCGTGGCCGAACTGGGTGCTCGGCAACCACGACCAGAAGCGGCTCGCGTCGCGGCTGGGCGAGGGTCAGGCCCGTGTCGCCGCGCTGGTGCTGCTGACGCTTCGCGGCACACCGACGCTCTACTACGGCGACGAGCTCGGCATGCTGGATGGCGTAATCGGGCCCGGCCAGGTGCAGGATCCCGCCGAGAAGCGACAGCCCGGCATCGACCAGGGCCGCGATCCCGAACGCACGCCCATGCTTTGGGACGCCACGCCCGCCGCCGACTTTACCACCGGCACCCCGTGGCTTCCCATTACGCCCGAGACGCCCGAGGCTCGTAGCGTAGCGACCCAAACCGCGCAGCCGCGCTCCATTCTCGCGCTCTACCGGCGGCTGATCGCTTTGCGCCGTGAGCATCCCGCGCTTCATGCCGGGCCCATAGCGGAGGTCAGGGCCGATGGCGGCGTGCTCCGCTACGAGCGCCACAATCCTGCGGATGCCCCTGCTGAGCGCCTGCTGATTCTGGCCAATCTCACCAACGATCTGCAAACCGTACAGGTCCCGGCATCGCGCGTCCTGCTCACCACGCTACTCGACGGCGACGGTGGCCTCTGCGAGGGCGCCTTTACGCTCGAGGCAGGAGAGGGTGTTTTGCTGGAAGTTATCTGAGTGGAGAGATGGGACGTTGTTCGTTGTACGTTCTTCGTTCTTCGTTGTTCGCTTCCTGCTTAGTTTTTATGTTTGTTCTTCACTGCAGGGTCTGACCACATGCTTTTCCGGACAACGGAGAACGTACCAAGTTCCTGACAACGAATAAACAGCCTAAACCCCAACCGCCGCTGCGGGATTGCCCGCCGCATCCGTCGTCCAGCTCTCGGTCTGGAAGGCGATAAACACCGCCGTCCACACCCCGCCCATCTCCAGGAACAGCGCCCCGTCCTGCCAGATGCCGTTATCCCCGCCGTGATTGTTCACGGGATTTCCCTGGTTCATGTGGATGTCGTGAATTCCGTCCACCACGCCGCTGTCGGCATACGCGCTGCCGAACGCGTACACCGTCGCATCTCCGGCTGCGATTGCCGCATCGAGCAGCGCCACCACTGCATTCTCAAACGCGCGGCTCGCCAGATTCTCCCGCGCGATGGCCGCGGTAAGACCTTGCACCGCCTTCGGCAGCAGCGTCATCGCGGCTAATGTGATCATCGGCTTGCCCGCGATCTGCTGGCGCACAAAGTCCAGCGCCAGACCACCCGGCTTGCTCGGCAGCGCCGTAACGCCGGGCGTGAGCGCGTCCAGCCCCGCCGCGTCCGGCGGTGTGAAGCTCTGCTCGATCGCGTACAGCACCTCGCTGCCATCCACGCTTTCAATGTTCACCGCGACTGTAAACGTCGCCGCCCCTGCGGCCATCGTGATCTGGTAGTGCCGGCTCGCCCCCGTTACGACCTTCCCGGCCGTGGGTTTGCCCTTTAACACGCTGTAGTTCGCAATCGGCATTCTGTTCTCCTCGTGGTTACATATCTGTGGCCGAGTGTTGCAGAGGCAGTTAGGCCAGCATCTTCAGTCCATGCTTCTGAACGATCAGG
>CAXTJC010000479.1:0-2702 GCA_964244225.1 uncultured Acidobacteriaceae bacterium | reverse complement strand
CGACGCAAAATATTCAAATATAAAGGTTTATGGGTGGATCTCCCGTGGCGGAGCTCCTTTTGGGTTCGGGCGATGGCGGCTGCAAAATGCGGGCATCTCTTCGCTCCGCGAGACGATGATGCTACGTCAAAAGAGACGTTGCTCTAGTATCCTGTCTCTCAAATTCTTGACATAAGTCCATGGGGAGCACTCTGGCAATTCCCACGAAAAGCAGGTCCTTCGCTACGCTCAGGATGACAAATTTGTGCTGTGAACTTTAGAGACAGGACACTAGTCTACTTAGGCGCAGAGGGTGTTTGCGCCACGGAGTCGGACCGGGTGTAGAGCCAAGCCCAGTAGAGCAGAGGAAGCTGCAAAGGCAGGCGAAGCCAGGCGGCCCAGAGCGGGACCTGCGGAAAGCGGGCGGGATCTGTGACCAGCGTGACGTTGGCGGGAAAGACAGCGATCAGCAGGGCGATGAGGCCCCAGGCGGCAGCGCGGCCGGGCTGACCTGTCCGCGTCTGCGGGACTAGGAGCCCGAGGCCGCCGGCGATCTCCGCCGCGCCACTGAGAAGGACAAGCTCGCGATGCGCGGGGAGATACCCGGGCATGATGCGCATGTAGGCGTTCGTCAGTATGAAGTGCAGGCTGCCGGCGACCATATAGAGGACGGCCATTGCAGTTCGTGCGGGGTGCACAGCGATTGATGTGAGGCGCATGGCGCTGTGCTCCGGATGAGAACAGGGCAGAACGACGGGCGAGGATTGCTCCCCGCCCGTGCCGATGTTTCCGGGGAACTACTTGGCCAACGCGTCGCGGTGCGACTTCACGAACTCGTGCGAGGTCAGCACCTCCGCCTGCTGCGCCGAGAGAAGCTGGTGGATGGGCAGGGGCAGCTCCTGATCGAGCGCATCCTGGTAGGCCTTCTTGGCCTGGTCCTCGCCCTGCTCCGCGGTTTCAAGCAGGGTGTGGTCGCCACCACCGAGCTTTGCCTTCAGGTCGCCCCACGTGCGATGAATGGCGGCGACGGTGGTGCCGGACTCCTTGACATCGTGCTCGCCGAGCCGGTGCAGCTCATTCTCGAGCTCGGCGCGGAAGTTGGCGCGCTTCAGGCTCTCGGCGAGAAAGAATCGCTTGAGTTGATCGTCCTTGAGGTGCTCTCCAATGTCGGCAAAGCCCTTCTGGCTGTCCTGCAGCGTGTTGATGAGCGAGGTGAGAACACGCTTGGTCTCGTGCAGCTTTGCTTCGTCTGTAGCCATAGTGCCCCTTACAGTTCTTGAGATCGGCGGCCTATTCCGGGCGTGTGCCTGGATACGGCCGGCGTGGGCTTCGGTGCGGTCGCCCTGTCTTCGTAGATGCAGCGGTTGGGAATGGGTTTGCATCCTGAGTCCCACGCCGCTCAAGATCCTCGCCGGGCGCGTTGCTCTGGAATAATCAGAACTGCCTCGAACGCCTGCTCTATTCGCCTCTGAAGCCGTGCCTTTTGTGCGTGGACGATGGTGAAACGAGATCAGGCGGCGAGCCGGTGATCGCCATGAAGAACCTACGACCTGGAACGGCGCCCACGCGCAGCCGGCGGCTGAATGAACTGATCGGCCTGCTGACGCTGGGCGCGGCGGCGCTGCTGCTGCTGGCGCTCGGGACCTACACGCCGACGGACCCATCCTTCAACACGGCAGGCGCGTATGCCACGGGCCGGCCGGCGCATAACTGGATCGGCGTCTTCGGGGCCTATGGTTCGGACGCCTTGCTGCAGCTGTTTGGCGTGGCTTCGTTCTTTCTGCCGCTGCTTCTGGTGCGGCTGGGGCTGCGCTGGATGCGCTCGCGGTCGACGGGATCGGCGCTCTCAAAGCTGATCGGGCTGTGCCTATGGCTGTTGGCGGCTCCGGCGATGGTAGCGCTGCTGCCGGGCGGCCTGCTGTGGCGGCATGCGCTGCCGGTAGAAGGCGTGAGCGGGCGGCTGGTCTCAGACAGTCTGGTGCAGTATCTGAACCTGCCGGGCGCCGCGGTGGTAGTGACGCTGCTGGTGGCGGTGGCGCTTTATCTTTCGACGACGTTTACGCTGGCGAACGCGCGAGTGTGGCTGATGACGCGGTTTTCGCTGTTCCGCGGTGTGCACGATCGATGGGCGCAGTGGCGGCTCAACCGAACGAACGCGCGGGTGGAGGCGACGACGGAGCGGTTTGGCTCCAGGCGCGAGGCCGCGGAGATGCTGGCGCGCGCGAAGGAGGCGAGGGCTTCTGTAGAGAGCACAGCTCCGGAGCGGAATACGCTGCTGGGCGGGCTGTTCGGCTGGTGGAGTCGCCGTCGGTCCGGGGCGATGCCTGAGCCGGAGATGCCGAGCGTTGTGCCGGAGGGCGAGGCCGCCAGTGTGTGGGAGGCAATGCCGCGCACGCTGGTCGATGCGCCCGTGGCCACCTCATTTTCGACCGCGATGGCGGCCGCGGCCCCGCATGCCGAGGCGCTGGCCAAGGCGGCGACGCCGCGGCGGGCGCTTGACGATGAGAATAATTTTGCGGAGGCGACGAGCTTCGAGTTTCCCGTACCGGAGACGCCGCCGGCGCGATGGGCTGCTGAGCCAAAGGCCGAGACTGCACCTGCGCCGCTGCCGGCAAGACCCGCGGCGCGGACGCCCGAGACGGCCGCTGCGATGGAGGCCGCGCCGGCGAATGCGATCTCCTTTGGACGGCGTGCGGACTCGGATAGCAAGGCCGTGGCAATTA
>CAXTJC010000478.1:0-2705 GCA_964244225.1 uncultured Acidobacteriaceae bacterium | reverse complement strand
TTGATGGCGAAGGCGGGGTTTGGGAGCGGACCGACGCGGAAAAGAGATGGAAGCTCGCGGGGTTTGTGCGTAGTGTCTCGGGTATGCGGGAGAGTCACAGTAAGGCAACGATTGTCAGCATGGCGGTAATTGCCTCGGGTGTGGCCACCCTGCTGCATGAGGGGCTGGGCCATGGCGTTGTGGCGTGGCTGCGCGGCGATGTGCCGACGATGATCACGAGCAACCACCTGAGCGCAGTGCGGCCGGACCGGCTGGTAAGTGCCGGCGGCACGCTGGTGAACCTGCTGGCGGGCGCGCTGCTGCTGGGGCTTTCATGGCGGGTGAAGCGGGCGAATATGCGGTACTGGCTATGGCTGCTGGCGGCCTTCAACCTGTTGCCGAACGCGGTCTATCCCCTGTACTCCGGGATTTTCAACATCGGGGACTGGGCGCAGGTGGTGAGGGGTTTGCCGCATGCCGGTCTGCTGCGGGTCGCGATGGCGCTGCTGGGCGCGGCGCTCTATGTGCTGTGCGTCCGGCTGCTGGCGGTCGGGGTTCGGCCGTTTGTGGGGGACGCGCGCATGTACAACACGGTGGCGCGACTGCCGTACTTCGGGGCGTGCCTGTTTGGTTGTGTGGCGGGCGCGTTCGACCCGCTGGGGCTGACGCTGTTTTTCTCGGCGACGGTGGCGGCGGCGGTTGGGGGACCGTCGGGGCTGCTGTGGGGCGACAGCCTGATGCCGCGTGCTGCGCCGGCGGAGGTGCTGTGGGTGCGGCGGAGCAGGGGCTGGATGCTGGCGGGGGTTGTCTTCGGCCTGGCGTATGTGGTGGTGCTGGGCCGCGGGGTGACGCTTGGGCGCTAGGGAATGGCGGATTTATGCCAAGACTATGACCAGGCTGACCTCAGCGGCTGAAGCCGCGTTGCAGATGAAGCACGTTCGGCATGGCTGAAGCCATGCCCTTTACGAAGCCATACAAACTCTGACGCTATGCCCTTGAACGAACCATACATACTCAGGGCATCCTTCAAGCCTGTTTAGAAACTCGCGCAGCAGCAGCTTGACAAGAGAAGAACAAGCAACGACAACAGCGGAATACAGGGGTCTCTCCACTCCGCTACGCTCCGGTCGAGATGACGGCATTCTTTAATGCCAGAGAGGTAAGAAGAAGTGGAGGGATGTGGCGACCGCGCGATGCAGTGGTTCCATATACTTGGATTCGACTATGACGACGATGGTATTTGCTTCGGTGGACGAACAGTGGGACCTGATCTCGAAGGGCGTGGCGGAGATTCTGCCGGTCGAGGCGCTGCGTGAGCGGCTGGCGGAGAGCGTGCGGACGGGGGTGCCGCTGCGGGTGAAGGCTGGGTTTGATCCGACGGCGCCGGACCTGCACCTGGGCCATACGGTGCTGATCCGGAAGCTGAAGCACTTTCAGGATCTGGGGCATACGGTGATCTTTCTGATCGGCGATGCAACGGCGCTGATCGGCGACCCGACGGGCAAGAGCCAGACGCGGCCGGCGATGACGCGCGAGCAGATTGAGGCGAACGCGGCGACGTACAAGGAGCAGGTGTTCAAGATTCTCGATCCGGAGCGGACGGAGGTTCGGTATAACTCCGAGTGGCTGGACACGCTGGGCTTTGAGGGAATGATCAAGCTGGTGGCGACGTTTACGGTCTCGCAGATGCTGGAGCGGGAGTCGTTTCACAAGCGGTTCAAGGAGGAGCAGCCGATCAGCGTGCATGAACTGCTGTATCCGATGGTGCAGGGGTACGACTCGGTGATGCTCGCCTGCGATGTGGAGCTGGGTGGGACGGATCAGAAGTTCAACCTGATGCAAGGGCGCGTGCTGCAGCGAGAGAAGGGGCAGCGGCCGCAGAGCGTGCTGATGGTGCCGATTCTGGAGGGGCTGGATGGCGTGCAGAAGATGTCGAAGTCGCTGGGCAATGCGATCGGCATTCAGGAGCCGCCGCCGGAGATGTATGGGAAGTTGATGAGCATCTCGGACGAGCTGATGTGGCGCTACTGGACGCTGCTGACGGATCTGCGGACGGCGGAGATCGACGGGATGGTTGCGGGGGTGGCGGCGGGAACGCTGCACCCGATGCAGGTGAAGAAGGATCTGGCACGGACGATTACGGCGGATTTCCACGGGGCGGAGGCGGCAGAGCACGCGGGGGAGGGGTGGGCGAGGCAGTTCCAGGAACGCGCGGTGAATGAGGATGTGGCGGTGGTCGAGGTAGCGCGAGGGGCCGAGGGGCTTATCGCGCCGGCGACGGACGATATGGGTGAGCCGGTGCGTGTCGCGAAGCTGCTGGTTTTAGCGGGGCTGGCGAGCTCCGCTGGTGAAGCGACACGTAAGCTGCAAGAGAATGCTGTGAGTCTCAACGGACAGAAGTTTTCGGGGAAGCTTTTTGGAATGGAGGCGATGGGCGAAAGCCCTGTGCTGCGGCTTGGCAAGCGAGCGGTTCGTGTGCAGTGGACGTGAGGCGGAGATCTACGATGGCTGTCGCTAGGGCATGAGACTGGAGACAAAGACGAAATACAGGGGTCTCTCCGCTGCGCCGTGCGATGAAGCTGCGCGGCTCCGGTCGAGATGACGGCTTTCGTAAACAGGGTCGAGATGACGGCTTTCATAGGTGGGTTGAGATGACGGCTCTTGTAGATAGATCGAGATGACGGCTTTCATAGACGGGGGTCATGATGACGGCGTTCGTAGATGGG
>CAXTJC010000477.1:0-2708 GCA_964244225.1 uncultured Acidobacteriaceae bacterium | reverse complement strand
CCCTGAGGTCATCCACGTCGCCGGCGGCGTCAACCCGCTGCACGACATCGACATCATCAACACCGAGCTTCTGCTCGCCGATCTCGACTCGGTTGAGAAGCGCAACACCAAGGTGGAGCGCGCGGCCAAAGCCTCGAGCGATCAGAAGGTCAAAGCCGAGCATGCCATGCTGGGCAAGCTGCTCGCCGTGCTGAACGCTGGCAAGCCGGCACGCGCTGCGGACCTCACCGACGACGAGCGCGTCCTCTCCCGCGAGCTCTTTCTGATCACAGCGAAGCCGCAGCTCTACGTCGCCAACGTGGACGAAGCCGCGCTGCTGACCGGCAACGACTACACCGCCGCCGTCGACAAGCGGGCCGCCGAAGAAGGCAGCCAGGTGGTCCGCATCTGCGGCTCACTCGAAAGCGAGATCGCGCAGCTGGAGCCGTCGGAGCGCGATGAGTTCCTGAAGGACATGGGCCTTGAAGAGCCCGGCCTGAACCGCCTCATCCATTCCGCCTACCGCCTGCTCGACCTGATCACGTACTTCACGGCCGGTGTACAGGAGGTGCGCGCGTGGACCATTCGCCGCGGCACCAAGGCGCCCGGAGCCGCGGGCGTCATCCACTCGGACTTTGAAAAAGGCTTTATCAAGGCGGACTGCTACGCCTCGGACGACCTCTTCGCGCTCGGCACAGAGCAGGCCGTCAAAGAGAAAGGCTTGCTGCGCTCGGAAGGCAAGGAGTACGTGGTCAAGGACGGCGACATTCTCTTCTTCAAGTTCAACGTGTAACGAAGTCCTCCGCGAGCTTCGGCGAATCTGCCGAGCGGCCATAATGACCTTGCTGGTTCCCTTGCCCACGCGGCCGCCATTTCTGCCACCTACGATCAGGCAATGTCCGACACTGAAAAAGCATGAACAAGAAAAAACTCCGCGTAGGCGTTCTCTTCGGCGGCCGCTCCGGCGAGCATGAGGTCTCTCTGCTCTCCGCCGCGTCGATCCTGAGCGCGATCGATCCAAAGAAGTACGAGGTCGTGCCCATCGGCATCACCCGCCAGGGCCGCTGGATCACGGCAGCAGCGGCACAGACTCTGCTGCACGGCGAGGCCGCATCGGCCGATGCGCAGCTGCTCACTGAGAGGACGCCGGAGGTGCTGCGTGGAGACGCAGACGCTTCCCCTATAAAGGCAGAGATATTCAACCCCCTTGCGCTCTCGCAAGCCGGCTCGTCCTCGCTCGCGCTCGATGTCATCTTCCCCGTCCTGCACGGCACCTTTGGCGAAGACGGCACCATTCAGGGTCTCTTCGAGCTGGCCGACATCGCCTACGTCGGCTCGGGCGTGCTTGGCTCCGCCACCGGTATGGACAAGGCCGCGATGAAGCGGCTCTTCGCCGCCGCCGGTCTGCCGCAGACCCCCTATGTCGCCCTGCTACGCTCCGAGTGGATCGCCGACCCCAAACGAGTCACGCGCGAGATCGAAAAGCAGCTTGCCTATCCGGTCTTCGTCAAGCCCGCAAACCTCGGCTCCTCGGTCGGCATCAGCAAGGTGCATGACCGTAGCGAGCTCGCCACCGCCATGGATCTCGCCGCGCGCTTCGATCGCAAGCTCGTTGTGGAGCAGGGTGTCGGCGGTCCTGGAGTCAAGCCGCGCGAGCTCGAAGTCGCGGTGCTCGGCAACGACGCGCCCGAGGCTTCGGTTGTGGGCGAGATCGTGCCCGGCGCGGAGTTCTACGACTACGACGCCAAGTACCACTCGGACGCGAGCGTCCCCATCATCCCGGCAAAGCTCTCAAAGGCCGAAGCGAAACAGATCCGCGCCATGGCCCTCGCTGCCTTTCGCGCCTGCGACTGCGCCGGCCTCGCGCGTGTGGACTTCCTGATGGAGCCTGCACGCAAAGGCAGCAAGCCACGCATCTTCCTGAACGAGATCAACACCATGCCCGGCTTCACCTCCATCAGCATGTACCCCAAGCTGTGGGCGGCCAGCGGCGTGCCCTACAAAGACCTCATCGACCGGCTGATCGCGCTTGCACTTGAACGCCACGAAGAACGCCGACAGACGAACTTCAGCCACGATTAGATTGCTCGGCATGCAACTAGATGTTCCGGCAAAGAGCCACTCGCAAGAGAGCGGGTGTAGTATCCCGAGGCATGAGCGAAACTTCTCGTCGCGACCTCTGCCAGACTCTCTCCGCCATCGGCCTTATGGCGTTCCTCCCGCGTGCCGGCGCTCAGAGCAAAACGTCCGCTGCACCGGAGGCCACGGATCTCAGCCACTGCGCCGCGTTCTCTTTTGACTCACTTCAAACGCATCCAAACGCTAGCGGCGTCATGCGACCGGTGCTGTCAGGCCCGGTGCCGACCGGCGAACACATCGAACTACATGAGACCACGTTGATGCCGGGGCAAATGCCGCACCCGCCGCATCAACACCGCCATGAAGAGTTGATGCTGGTGCGCGAAGGCACGCTCGACTTCCTCTACGCCGGCCAGAGCCACACGCTCACAGCCGGCGGCGTCGCCTATGTCGCCTCGAACGAGCTGCATGGGCTCAAGAACATCGGCGTCACACCAGCGAATTACTTCGTCATCGGCATCGGCCGCGAAGACGCATGACGTCGACGCCTCAGCCGCACAAGAGAGTCTCTACAGCACGCGGCTGTGTTTGTACCCTTCGGCGGTCAGTGCTGTCAGCAGCTCCGCCACCTGCTCGCGGCCGCGCGTTTC
>CAXTJC010000476.1:0-2709 GCA_964244225.1 uncultured Acidobacteriaceae bacterium | reverse complement strand
GGGGGCCTCGGCTGCGGGCGCGGCGGGGGACGAGGAGGAGGGCGCGGCGGTGGGCTCGCGATGGCAGCCGGCGGCGGTGGCGAGGAGGCCGGCGGTGGCGGCGAGGAGGAAGTCGCGGCGTGACTCTGGCATGGCGGATGGCTCTCCTGGTGCGGGCTGTGCGGCTGGGTGAAGGCTTAGGGTAGCGCACTTCGTGCGAGGATGTGGCGAAGCGCCGTAGCGTGCGTCCAGTTAGCGACATCAGAGGTGGTCCAGGCGAGAAGCAGGTTCCTTGCGGTGCTCGGAATGGAAGAAAGAAAAGCAAAGGCTTTCTGAGGGGACTGCGGGCTGGTGCGACTGAGAGGTGCTTTAATGGCTGCACCAGCGAGGAGCCACTGCACCGGGAAAGGAGTCACGATGCGACGACGGGAGTTTCTGGGGATGGCGGCCGCGGCTGCGGTGACGCATGCAGCGATGCAGGGGCAGGAGCAGGGGCCGCGCGGCGGACGGATGCCAGTGCAGGCGGCGGCGGATGCGAGGCCGATGGAGATGGGGCTGGTGGTGGTGCCATACAAGGCACCGGAGGAGACGATCCGGCGGGTGCATGCGCTTGGGTTCACGACATGCTTTCTCTCGCTCGATGGATATATCGGGGCGTTCACGCAGGAGAATGCGGATCTGCTGGGCGGGTTGCTGACGAAGTATGGGGTGCGGGCTACGACTGTTGAGGTCGTTCGGCCGGAGCCGCTGGTGTGGAACTTCCTGCAAGGGCCGACGACGATTGGGCTGGTGCCGCGGGCGACGCGGGCGGCGCGGATGGAGGCGCTGGTGGGGGTGTCCGACTTTGCGAAGAGGCTGGGTGTGCCGCAGGTGCAGACGCACTGCGGATTTATTCCGGAGGATCCGGCGGACCCGCTGTATGGGGAGACGGTGACGGCGATTCAGGCGGTCGCGAAGCACTGCGAGGGGAATGGGCAGATGTTTCTGATGGAGACGGGGCAGGAGACGCCGACGACGATGTCGCGGATGCTGCGCGATGTGGGCCAGGCGAATCTGGGCGTGGGGCTGGATACGGCGAATCTGATTCTGTATGGGAAGGCGAATCCGGTGGACGCGGTGGATATTCTGGGGCCGCATGTGAAGAGCATTCATGCCAAGGACGGTAAGTGGCCGACGAATCCGAGTGAGCTGGGCGAGGAGGTGGCGATCGGGCAGGGGCTGGTGGACTTCAAGGCGGTGCTGACGAAGCTGAAGCGTGTGGGCTACACGGGGGCGGTCTCGATTGAGCGGGAGACGGAAGGGCCGCAGCAGATTGAGGATGTGCGGCGGGAGAAGGTGTATCTGGAGGGGATTTTGCGGGAGATTGGGGTGTGACGGTGTACGTCGCTTCGCTCCGAGGTTAAAAGCGGAAAGCAGGTTCTTCGCTGCGCTCAGAATGACAAGCAAAAACAAAAGCGAGAAGCGGGTTCTTCGCTGCGCTCAGAATGACAACAAGAAAAACGAATGACAATAAGAAGAACGAACGATAACAAGAAGAACGAAAAACAATAAGAAAAGCGAAGGGCAACAGGAAGAACCAAGGACAAGCAAGAAAGACGAAGGACTAAGGAAAGACAGAGGGCCGATGCAGACGCGGTCTTCCGATGAAGGAGATGGGGCAGATGGATCGACGACGGTTTCTGGCAGGGTCGGCGGCTTCGGGGCTGCTGCTGGTGAAGAGCAGCACGGCATTTGGATACGAGGCGAACTCGGCGGTGCGGCTGGGGCTGCTGGGGTGCGGGAGCCGCGGGACGGCGGTGGCGACCTCGTTTGCGCAGAATACGACGGCGCGGGTGGTGGCGCTGGCGGATGTGTTTCCGGACAATCTGGCGAAGGGTGAGGCGGCGTTCAACGCGGTGAATGCGACGCTGGGGCAGGGCCGGATTGCCAAGGGGATGCAGTTCCATGGCGCGCGGGCGTATGAGGCGCTGGCGCAGTCGAAGGACGTGGACCTGGTGCAGATCTCGACACCGCCGTGGTTCCATGTGGAGCACCTGGAGGCGGCAGTTGCGGGCGGCAAGCATGTGTACTGCGAGAAGCCGGTGGGGATCGATGTGGGGCAGTCGAAGCGGGCGCTCGAGATTGCGAAGCGGGCGGATGGGAAGGTCAGTATCGATGTGGGATTTCAGGTGCGGAGCGCGCCGCCGATTGCCGCGGTGATGGGTAAGGTGCAGGGTGGAGCGCTGGGCAAGATTGCGGCGATCGTGGCGAACTACAACGCGCCGGCCTCCACCGAGAAGGTGCGTGCGGGCGCGGGTAAGGATGAGTACAGGCTGCGCAACTGGCTGTGGGATAAGGCGCTCTCGGGCGACATTCTGGTGGAGCAGAATATCCACATCATCGACCTGTGCAACTGGGCGCTGGGGTCGCATCCGCTAAAGGCAAAGGCGACGGGTGGGCGGAGTGTGATCTCACACGCGGGCGACTGCTGGGATCACTACGAGGTGATCTACACGTATCCGAACGATGTGCGCGTGAGTTTTTCGTCGACGCAGTTCGGCAGCTACGGGACGTTCGATGCGGGGCTGCATGTGTTTGGCGCGTACGGAAAAGCGGATGCGCCGTATGCGGGGCCGGTGCGGATTGAGGGCGAACACGCGTGGAGCTGGAAGGACTCGGAGGCGCAGAGCGCGGGAGGCGGAACGTTTGCGGCGAATGGCGCGTTCTCGGACAATCTGGCGATGGCGGATC
>CAXTJC010000475.1:0-2720 GCA_964244225.1 uncultured Acidobacteriaceae bacterium | reverse complement strand
TGCTCAGGTGTAGGACCGGACATAAGCCTGCGGTGCAGCGCGTCGAAGGCTTCTACCTTGATGCTGACGGGCTTATTAAGCAGAACCTTGTACGGCACGATCTCAGTTTGGAGGCCTGCCGCCTTGAACCTCTCCGCGACATACTGCGCCGTCTTATAGTCCTCGGGCGAGCTGGCCCAGTGCGGTTCGGCAGTCAGGATCTTCAGGTGCTGACCGGCGAGTTGCGCGTCGGGAATCTTAAGAAACGCCGCATCCCATTTGAACTGGGCAGCCGAATCGTGAAAGCCAAAGATAGTGGTCGGCGCGGCAGCCACCGCAGGTAACTGAGAGATGCCTTGAACAGGCAGAGCGAGAAGGCAGGCAACGGCGGCAAGGCGGGCGTTCGGCAAGGCGCGGGATCTCCGGAGACGTTTGAGTAGGTAAGCGTGGCAGTTGAAGCCGATGAGAGAGGGGTGCCGTCAAGGGCACCCCGGACGAGCGCAGAGCAGGACGTCTAAACGGTTGCGGCGACCGGTTCTCCGCAGAACTTGCAGCGGCTCGCCAAAAGTGGAATGTCTCCGAGGCACTGCGGGCAGGGCTTGGTGGTGCTTGGCGCGGGACCGCGCAGGCGAAGCAGAAGAGCATTCGTGGGAAGGACGAGGGCAAAGTAAACGGTGCTGGCGACGAGGATGAAGGAGATGGCCGCATTTAAGAAGTTGCCGTACTTGATAACGCCGCCGTGAAGATTAAGGGTCAACGCGGAGAAGTCCGGTTTGCCGACGACGGCCGCGATAAGAGGATTGATGATATCGCCGACGAGTGAGTTAACGATGCCCGTGAAGGCGGCTCCGATAATGACGGCAACGGCGAGCTCGACCACGTTGCCGCGAAGGATAAAGTCACGAAAGCCCTTGAGCATGAGTTCCCCTGGAAGATCAAGTTTTACTAAGGTGGGGGAAGTCTATCACTGGTATTCCAGCTTCTTCTGTCACAAAGGGGAGGCAGCACTCCTCCGGAGTCTCTCGAATGCATTTTCTGAAGGCGTACAGCACCAGGAAAAGGCTCTAATGCGTCCCGGAGAGCCACGCGGCATAGGGATAAAGCCAGAAGAAGGCAATCATGCTGAGGACCATCAGATCGGCGTAGACACACAGCACGACACCGCCGTGATACCAGCTCCAGCGCCGGCGCATATTTCGTGCGGTGTCGATCGTGCCCGTAGCGGCCAGAAAGAAGGGAAAAAACAGGAAGGGATTGGCGCGATTCGCCGGAAAATCCGCCATCAGCAGCGAAAGCGCAAAGCTGAGACCGACCAGAAGGCAGCCACGCAGCAGTGACGGTTGGCGCGGGTTGAAAACGTCGGCAATCACCTTCATTAAGCATAGGCCAGAGGCGCAGTCCGGTGCTGCCAGGCCGAAGAGATCGTGCGGTGGATGAAGCTGCGAAGCAGAGGATTTTGATACGCCTCGCGCGAATATCGGTCGGTCGAGCCAGTTAGGAACGGTTTAGCACGGCCAGGAACAGGTCAGTGCTTCTCGTTCCCCGTCTCACTGGATGAGGTCTGCCGCAGCAGGCGAGGCATAAAGAGCTCAAAGAAAAGGTCGGAGTTCGAGCGTAAACAGACCGATACGTTCGGCTTTCCGGCCTGCTCGCGCGTGTAGCCCCGCTCATCGACCGTAAGCCGCATCGGAGTCACCGGGCAGATCGAGGGATCGATCGCAAAGGCAACGGCCACAGCGTCAAACAGGGTCGGCGTCGCCAGATCCGTGGTGCGGGACCATTGCTGATACAGCAGGGTCAGCGCGTCGGTAAGCGGCGATCCCGCGGTAAACAGCAGGCGGCGCTTCGTCTCATCTAGCGGAATCTGCGTTGAGTCGAGCGGCATCACGAACAGGGGAACGCCCGCCTCGAAGACTTTGCGAGCGGCCTCCGGGTCCATGGCAATGTTGTATTCAGCATCCGGCCCGTGATCCGCCGTGTACCCCAAGTCCCTATAGCCGCGATGAACCGAGCCGCCCATCAGCATAATGGCGTGCAGCCGCCGAAACGTGGCAGGATCGCGATCAAGCGCCTGGGCGACCGTTGTGAGAGGAGCGACTGCAATGAGAGTAAGCGCGTCCGGGTGCTCGCGAATGCTGGAAAGCAGCAGCTCAACGGCGTCCGGGTAGGCTCTGGCAGGCTGGCGGCGCGCCCACTGCGCCTGCGAGAACGCGCCTTCGCCGGCATGGTGCTTCACCGGCCCGATCGCGACCGGAATCTCCGTACGCCCGGTCTCGGTGAGCAGACGATCGAGCAAACGCGCCCGCAGCGTGGTGTCTCCCCAGGAGGCGGTAACTCCGACGATCTTTAGCTCGGGGCTGGATAGCGCCAGGCCCAGTGCCAGCACATCGTCGATATCGTCGCCGATGTCCGTGTCGAAGAGAACGAATCTCTGCGCGGAGTGCAGCGATGTCCCCTGTGCGGCAGATGTCTGAGAGAACGCGGCAGGAGCAAGAGCAGCCACAGCAGAAAGCGTCGCAACGCGCAGGGACTCGGAGAGATGTCTCATTGCAGCAGTCGGCTTCATGCCGGGACGAGCTCCGGCGAGGGATGTTGCGCCATGGCGGCGATGGATTCGGCGAAGGGCGCGCGCAGAACCCCACGTTCGGTGATGATGCCCGTGATGTACTTGGCCGGCGTTACGTCGAAGGCCGGATTCTCAATGCTCACGCCGGTTGGTGTCATCTGCTTGCCGTTGGAGT
>CAXTJC010000474.1:0-2720 GCA_964244225.1 uncultured Acidobacteriaceae bacterium | reverse complement strand
CGCAGAGACACCGAGTGCGGCCGGTCCGTGCGCAGCGGCGTCCGTCGCAGTTCGGCGCACGCCTCCGTCCCCAGCATGCGAACCGCGAATGGGTCCGCAAAGACCAGCGGCGTCGCATCGTAGATCTGGTGCGCCGCCCGCCGCAGAGCAACCCGCAGCGCCGTTCGCGATGGCCGTCCCTCTTCCATGTTTGTAGAGCTATCTCGAACTGCGCTTACGCCGGCCGCATCCAGCCAAGCGTCCGCGCCAGATACGCCTTCAGGTCTTTGCGCTCAACGATCGCATCGAGAAAGCCGTGCTCGAGCAGGAACTCCGACCTCTGAAATCCCTCCGGCAGCTTCTGCCGAATCGTCTGCTCAATCACTCGCGGCCCGGCAAAGCCGATCAGCGCCCTAGGCTCCGCGATGTTCAGGTCGCCCAGCATCGCGAAGCTCGCCGTCACCCCGCCCGTCGTCGGATCCGTCATCAGCGAGATATACGGAATCTTCGCGTCGTCCAGCCGTCCCAGCGCCGCGGAGATCTTCGCCAGCTGCATCAGCGACGCAATTCCCTCCATCATGCGCGCGCCGCCTGAGGCCGAAACAATCACCAGCGGCTGCCGCGCCGCCATCGCCCGGTCCACCGCGCGCGCGATCGTCTCCCCCACCACCGCACCCATCGATCCGCCAATAAACCCGTACTCCATCGCGCTGATCACCACCGCCTGGCCCTCGATCGTGCCCGTCGCGTTGACGATCGCATCGTTCAAACCCGTCTTGCGCTGCGCCTCGTCCAGCCTCCGCTTGTACGGCTTCAGATCCACAAACTCCAGCGGATCGGTCGACCTCAGATCGAGATCGACCAGCGTGTATCCCGGGTCCAGAAGATACGAGATGCGGGTCCGCGCATCGATGCGGAAATGGTGGCCGCACTTCGGGCAGACATATTGGTTGTGCAGTAGATCGGCCTTGAAGATAGGAAGCCGGCAGCTCTCACAGCGAATCCATAGGCCTTCGGTCCGTACTGTCTTCTGCTCGTCGGTGACGATTTGGTGATCTTCGCGCTTGAACCAGGTCATAAGGGGAAGTCGTACTGCACATGGGGAAAAGTCTTGCTGCACTAGTGCTCTGTCATTGTACCGTTTCGCGCGCCGGCGAGCCCACGGCGTCCGCACACGGGAATGACTTACGTCGTCGCGAGCCGCAGCGCGAACACCGTAATCAGCACGACGCAAAAATCCTCCAGCACCGCCACCGGCCAGTCCCGGCACCTCTTCCGCGCCACCAGCAGCTGCCGCACGTGATATCCGCCAAAAGCCCCCAAAACCCCGCCGATAACGCCAAGAACCACTCCCTCCGTGATCGACCCCTTCAGACTCGTCGCCACAATCGCGCCAACCAGGCCGCCAAACACGACGCGAGTCGTCAGCGGTCCCGCTGCCAGGCGCGACGGCGTCTTCGGAAGCTTGTCACCGATATACTCGCCCAGCGCGAACAGGGTAAAAAGAACCACCGAGACCAGGCTCGCCGTCCAGAACGCCCACGTGTGCTCCACCGGCAGCAGCCGCAGCCACGCAAACCAGCACACAACACAGATCGGAGTCATGGTGCGGCAACCCGTAGCAACCCCAAGCAGCGGGATCGCGAGCATCCAGCTCATAACTGTAGCCGTCATCTAAAACTCCTTCTGCTCAATCTCTCGTCCAGTACGGTTGAGGAAAGCCTTCTTGCAACAAGGCTCATGCGACCTTCCGAATCGGCCGAACCTTGGCGCGTTTCTCCCTTGAAGCAATCCAGAAGTCGTACGTGTTCTGCATCTTGAACCACAAATCAGGCGACTGCCCGAAGGCCTGGCCGAGTTTGATCGACATCGTAGCGGAGATGCCGGCGCGCTCGCTTGTAATGCGGGCTAACGTGATCCGGCTGATGCCGATATGCGCTGCAAACTCGCTCTGGGTCGTTGGAATCGCAAGAAGTGCGTCCTTGAGAATACCTCCTGGGTGCGGCGGATTGAACATGGGAATCTCCTTCCTGTTAGTGATAGTCCTGATAATCGACCACGATCGCATTGCCTTCTTCAAACCGAAAGGTCAACCGCCAATTGCCGTTGACCTTTACCGACCAGTGCCTCTCCATTTGGCCTGTGAGCGAGTGCAGACCCCAGCCCGGAAGACGCATGTCCTCCGGCCTGGAGGCCGCATCCAAAACGAGAAGCTGTTGCGCTAACCTCTTTGCATGAGTGGGCTGTATACCCTTCTTCGAGCCCGTGTCAAAGAAGCTCTTCAACCCGCCATGCCTGAACGTCTTGATCACAACAATAAGTGTAGCGTGCAACGCTACACGTGTCACAGACTACGCGCGAAGAAACCCATACAGCGGAAACCGGTTCGCCATCTCCAGCACCTCGCCCTTAATCCGGGCCAACTGCCCGGCGTCGCCGCGATGGTTCAGCGCATCCGCCACCCACGCCGCAACCTGCGTCATCTCCGCCTCCTTCATCCCGCGCGTCGTCGGAGCGGGGGTGCCCAGCCGAATACCCGAAGGCTTCAGCGGCGGATTCGTATCGTATGGAATCGCGTTCTTATTGACGGTGATGCCGGCCTCGCCCAACGCCAGCTCCGCTTCCGAGCCAAACATGCCTTTTGCAAACACATCCATCAGCAGCACATGCGTATCGGTGCCGCCGGAGACGACGCGGTACCCCTCTGCTTGTAGCGCTGCGGCCAATTCTTTGGCATTCGC
>CAXTJC010000473.1:0-2755 GCA_964244225.1 uncultured Acidobacteriaceae bacterium | reverse complement strand
GGGGATCCTTCACTGCGTTCAGGATGACAAAGATGGAGGGTTTGAGCAGGCTCAGGGTTAGGGTGACATGCTGGGAACGAAAAGCAGGTTCCTCGCGTTGCTCGGAATGGAAGAAAGAAAAGCAACGGACTTGTTCAGTTGGATGTGCTGCGGAGAGACTTATGATGAGGAACGGTGAGCCTCGCAGACGAGATACACGCAAAGGCTGGTGGAACGCGGACGGTGCATGCGGTGTGCTCGCATGACTGCCCGGACAGCTGCGGTGTGCTGGTGACGGTGGACGAGCTGAGCGGGCGCGCGGTGAAGGTGCAGGGGGATCTGGCGCATCCGGTGACGCGGGGGTTTCTGTGCGGCAAGGTGGCGAAGTACCTGGACCGTGTATACAGCCCGGACCGGCTGCTCTACCCGATGCGGCGGCGCAAGGGCGTGGCGAAGGGGCCGCTGGCGCAGGGCCGCGAGGCGGAGGCGTTTGAGCGGATCAGCTGGGACGAGGCGCTGGATGAGATTGCCGCACGGCTGACGGCGATTGCGGCGGAGCATGGCCCGGAGAGTGTGCTGCCGTACAGCTATGCGGGGACGATCGGGCAGCTGGGGTATGGGTCGATGGACCGGCGGTTCTTTCATCGGCTGGGGGCGTCGCGGCTGGACAGAACGATCTGCGCGAGCGCGGGCGGGGCGGCGCTGATGAGCGTGTATGGCGTGCGGCTGGGGACGCGGCCGGAGGACTTCGCGCATGCCGGGCTGGTGATTGCGTGGGGAGCGAATATTCACGGCAACAACGTTCATCTGTGGCCGTTCATCGAGCAGGCGCGGCGCGCGGGGGCGCGGCTGGTGGTGATCGATCCGTACCGGACGCGGACGGCAGCGCTGGCGGATGAGCATCTGGCGATCCGGCCGGGGACGGATGGGCTGCTGGCGCTGGGGCTGCTGCATGTTCTGCTGCGCGAGGGACTGGAGGACCGCGCGTATCTCGACCGGTGCACGCATGGGTTTGAGGCGCTGCGCGCGCATGCGCTGAAGGCGGAGCATGCGCCGGCGGCGGTGGCGGCGGTGACGGGAGTTGCGGCGGAACGGATTGTGGCGCTGGCGCGGGAGTATGGCACGGTGCTCGGGCGCACGGGGCGACCGGCGGTGATCCGGATGAACTACGGGATCCAGCGCAGTGAGAATGGCGGAACGGCGGCGCGGGCGGTGTGCATGCTGCCGCTGGTGACGGGCGCGTGGGCAAAGCGCGGCGGTGGCTTGCAGCTCTCGACGAGCGGAGCGTTTCCGTTTAACGGCCGGGCGCTTGAGATGCCGGAGCTGATGCGCGCGAGCCCGGTGGGGCGGGGAACGCGGGTGGTGAACATGAGCCGACTGGGGTGGGCTTTGACGACGCTCGGTAGACCCACTCATGACGGTGAGACTGTCATGAATGGGGCACCCGGCGGGGCTGATTCGATTCCGGTGAAGGCGCTGTTTGTGTACAACTCGAACGCGGCGGCGGTAGCGCCGAATCAGACGGAGGTGCTGCGCGGGCTGGCGCGTGAGGACCTGTTCACGGTGGTGCACGAACAGTTCTTCAACGACACCACGGATTACGCGGACTATGTGCTGCCGGCGCCGACGTTTCTGGAGGTGAAGGATGTGCAGGGCGCGTATGGGCACCTGTTCGCGCAGGTGAGCGAGCAGGCGATTGCACCGCTGGGCGAGGCGCGGTCGAACGTGCGGCTGTTCGGCGAGCTGGGCCGGCGGATGGGATTTCCGGAGGCGTGCTTTGACGATCGCGAGGAGGAGCTGATCGAGCAGGCGCTCAAGACGGATCACCCATGGTTTGCGGGTGTAACGAAGGAACGCTTAGAGCGCGAGGGGCAGGTGGAGCTGCAGCTGCCGACGGATGAGCGGGGGGAGTCGCTGCCGTTCAGCTCGGTGGAGTGGTTTCGGACGGCGAGCGGGCGCGGCGAGCTGGTGCCGGTGCCGGTGTTTGTGGCGGCGAGCGAGTCGCGCGGCGGACGAGAGCGCGATGCGGCGTATCCGCTGGAGTTCCTGCCGCGCAAGGCCGACAACTACATGAACACGACATTTGCGAATCTGCCGATGCATCAGCGCATGGAGGCGAAGACCGAGGGCGTGCTCGAGATACATAGTGTAGACGCGGCGGCGCGCGGGGTGGCGACGGGCGACGTCGTTGAAGTGGTGAATGGCCGCGGGCGGATCACGCTGCGGGCGCGGGTGGGCGAGGCCGTGGCTGAGGGTGTGGTGGCGGCGCGGCTGGACTGGGCGAAGCTCTCGGCCGGCGGCGTGAATGTAAACGCGTTGACGAGCGAGCGGCTGACCGACCTGGGGGGCGGGGCGACGTTTTACTCGACGATGGTTGAGGTGCGGCGGCTTGCGGCGGTGGGTGATGGCGGGGCTAAGAAGGTCTGATTGAGTCAAAGAACTGTGATCTTCAGGAGAAGTGTTTCGCCGGTCCGAACAAAAGCAGGTTCCTCGGGTTACTCGGAATGGAAGAAAGAAAAGCAAAGGACTTGATCAGAGTCTTCCTCATTCGTTTTGAGTCGTTTTGATTTCTGTGGCGGTATGATCGAAGCGAGGTGCGGTTATGGCGAACCAGCGTGAGGTTACGATTTCCTTGCCGGAGCCGGTCGTGCAGGCGGCGATGGCGCTGGCGGCGCGGGAGTCGCGGACTGTTGGCGAGCTGTTGCAAGAACTTGTGACGCGATATGACGATGCTGTTCAGTGGCGCGAGTTGAAGCGATATGGGCAGGAGCGTTCC
>CAXTJC010000472.1:0-2773 GCA_964244225.1 uncultured Acidobacteriaceae bacterium | reverse complement strand
CGCGGTAAACGTATACTTGGCCCGCGGAACAGCTGTCAAGAATCGAATCAAGAAAAATCATCGCCGCGTGAGACGCCCGAGCTCCCTACTCTCAGTGTGCAGCCCGCCCCATCCAGCCGGCATCCTCGAACCTCAGCGTGTCGGGCTTGCGGGAGACCCCGCTGAAGCACGCGTCGCCGCCTCAAGATCAGCCCGGACCGTCGCCGAACCCGGCGTTAGAGCAAGCGCTTGGCCAAAGCTGTTCTTTGCCTCAATGGCCTGCCCGGCAGCCATCTGCGCACTTCCCAGTGCCTGATAGCTCGCCGCATCCTCCCCGGCTACCAGCAGAATCTTGCCCCGTTCCAGCACCGCATGCCTGAAATCCTTCGTCGACTCGTAGTCGTCCGCCAGGCTGCGCCTCGCCTCGAGCGAAGCCGGCTCCAGAACAAGCGCGCGCAGCAACTCCCCTTCGGCTCCCACAAAATCGCCGTGCGCCCGCAGCATGGCTGAGTATGCGATTCTCGCCGCCGGCGTATTGGGGCCGGCCCCAAAGTCATCCGGCTTCAAGCCGGCCGCCGCACCCGCACCGGAGGTCGCCTGCGCTCCCTGGCCGGCCTCGAGCAAGCCACCCGTGTCTTCCGCGCCCGGCACACGCAACTTGTCTGCAGCCGCAGCGTAGGTCGCATTCCCCGGCGCCAGCAACACTGCCTGTGTCAGCGCCTGCAGCGCCCGCTCTCGCTCGTTCAGCCTGGCCAGCACCCGCCCCAGGTCGAACCAGGCCTTCGGCTCGACCGGCAGCAGTGACACCGCTTCCGTCAACTGTTCTTTCGCCGTCTTGAGTTCACCGAGATCCGCAAGCACCAGCCCAAGGTTCAAATGGGCTACCCCGTAGTCCGGCTTCAGCGCCAGCGCCTCTCGCAGCAGACCGGCCGCAGCCAGAAGCTCCCCCTTCGCTGCCGCCTGCAGGCCATGGTTGCTCCTTTCGATCGCCTGCACCCGGTCGGGCTCTCTCTGCTCCAGAGCCCTCGCCTCTTCGAACTCCAGCGCTGCGCCGCTCTTGTTCTGTGACTTCAAAAGTCGCGCCAGACCATAGTGTGCGTTTACCAGGTCGGGGTTCAGGCGAAGCGCCTTGCGAAACTCCTCCTCAGCCGGCCCTGCCTGCCTCATCCGGAGCAGCAGGCTCCCAAACGCGGCTTCGGTCTCCGCCGCCCCCGGCCTGGCCAGGATCGCGGCCCTATACTCTCCGGTCGCCTCCTCCAGGCGATTGTTCGCCTCAAACGTGATCGCCAGGTTCAGGTGTGCCGAAGCCAGGCTGGGATCGATCGAAATCGCATGCTTCAGCGCGGTGATCGCGCCCTCCGTCTCGCCCAGGTGGCCCAGGCCCAGGCCCAGCAGGCTTTCCGCCTCCGCGTACTCCGGTTGCAGGCGGAGAGCCTGGCGAAACTCGGCCACGGCAGCCGTCCAGTCCTGGCTCGTCCGCGGGTCGGCGATCAGCGTCTGGCCAAGCCGGCAATGCGCCTTTGCCGATCCCGGCTCGAGCCTTACCGCTTCACGAAATGCCCGTCCCGCATCCTCGTAATGCGACATCTGGCCTTCGAGCAGGCCCAGTTCGTACCATGTCTCGCCATTCTTTGGGTCCAGCGCGATCGCCGTCTGGTACTCCGCATTAGCCGCGGCATAGCGGCCCTGGCTCGCGGCCTGTTCGCCGGCCCGTAGGTGCCTTGCCGCCTCGTCTCCATCGGCAAACACAAGGAAAGGGCAAAGGACTATGCCGATCGCGATAAGCGCTGCTCTCAGGAGCCGACGCATCTTCCTCCGCGCTACAGGCTTCGCTCCCCATCCCGCGCAGCGCCCGAGTATAGCAGGCCGAATACCTTGAAAACCCCAGAGTCAACCTTTACTATCGCGCTTCAGCGAATGTGAGCATACCCCGGCCTGCCTCCAACGCCCTCTAGTGGAGACGAGGTATCTGCCTCGGAGCAAGGACCTCTGACCGCACCCATCATGGAGCCGACCCGCCCAGTCACCGTCGAACCGTAACCCCACGGCCAGCCTTCATCGCGGCCCAGTGAGCTTCCCTCTTCGACGCTCCTCTCCCGCAGAGCCTTGCTGCTGGCCGCCGGCGGCTATGTCGCCAGCCAGGCGCTCAGCCCGCACGGCTGGCGGCTGATGGCCGCCACGGCAGCCTTTCCCCAACCATCTGCGGCGGCCTGGGCGGCGTCTGGTCCGCCAGCCTGCGTCGCCGGCACGCGCATCTCGTACCCGCCCTTGCTCGACCGCTTCATCAACAAGCTTGACCCTGCGTCCGACATCTTTCCGACCGAGCGCTACATCGCCGAGATCGCCCCGACGCTCAAGTCCTGGAGCGACCTTCTCTGCCGCACCCCCGCATGATGCCGGCGTGCTGCGCGGCAGTTTCTCGCCGCGATGTCCGGCTCGTCCTTTCTCCCATCTGCCACATCCGCTTCGCGGTGACGGAGCCCTGCACATCGAGCGGCTCACCTTTGCCAACAACGCACCCTCAGTCGCCAGAGTTTCTGGCTGCACTCACCACCTCGCTCCAGTCCTTTACATCGCTCGACGTCTTTAAAACGGAGATCTACGCCGTTCGCGTCCTGAGCGAGTCTCCCCTGCGCCTCAAGACCGAGATGCGCTTCAACCTCACCGGGGACAGCACAGGCGGAGTCCGCGAGCAGCGCGTCGGCGCATGGACGCTCTCATGGGTACGCCAACAGGCGACCGCTCAATCAGCCGTCTGGACGGTGGAGCGCTGGGTCTCGCAGCCGGAGATTCG
>CAXTJC010000471.1:0-2792 GCA_964244225.1 uncultured Acidobacteriaceae bacterium | reverse complement strand
GCCGTCGAGTTCAAGGCGGAAGTCGTAATGCAGGCGGGAAGCCGCGTGCTTCTGGACCGCGAAGACCAGCGCGTCGCCACTGTTCAGCGCCTCGTGCAGAGGCTCGGACGTCTTGGTGAAATCCCGCTTGGCGCGGTACATCCCAAGCGGATCGGCCGCCGCCACGGTGGCCGATTTGCGGGGAGCACGTCCTTTGGTTGCTGGCAAATCGTGTGTTCCACGCCGGAGTTGATGATTAGTCGCCCGACTCGGAGAACATCGACTTGATAGGCGGCGGGGTCTCTTGCACGACGGAAACCCTGAAGGCTGCTGCGTCAGGGTGAACGCCGACCAACGACAGTGCTGCTGATCCGCCATCGAGCCATCCGTCGTACTGCTCTGGCAACAACACCATCGGCGCCCGGTCGTGGACGGTCCCAAGAAACTCGTTCGGCGGCACCGTGCACATCGTGTAGACCGGCACCTTCTCACCCGTCTTCGGGTTCACGTGCTCGTCGAACAGGCCCGCGGCCATGAAGACCGGTTCGCTGGGCATTGAGACCCGTACCCGCTGTTTGCCCCCGCCGGTCTCGGGCCATTCGTCCCAGCTAGACATCGGGATGAGGCAGCGCCGTTCCATGAACGACCACTTCCACATGTAGCTCGAGGTCAGCTTCTCGGACATCGCGTTGATGACGTCGCGCTTGATCTTCTTCGGCTGGCCGGTCGCCTTGTCGATCGTCTTGCCGTCGACCATCATGATGAAGCCCCAGCGCCGCAGCTCAGGGAAGAGACGGCCCTCCTTGTTGCGCCGGATGATCGGCATCGGATCGGTGGGTCGGGCCTCCTCGCTACCCTTGAGCGGGTTCGGCGTCGGCCACGGCGGGTCCTGCCAGTTGAAGTAGGCCGCCTGGCAGTACTCCTGCCAGTGCTCCTCAAGCTTGTAGCGGCCACACATGGGCTAACTGCAGAACATTTGCCACAGGGAAAGGTACGCGAAGCACCCCAAGACAAGCACTGCCGCAACCCGGTTGCGCCTGTAGAGCAGAGCCCTCCATTGCTTCGGTGTCACTGGCGTCCTTGCCGAACGGCCCGCACGCACGCCGCCCACTCGTCCACCGGTCGCGCCTCATCGCAGTTCATGCAGCGGGCCGACGAGTCGTCAGGCGACTTCCCGACTGGTAGCCACCGCAGAAGGTACAGAGGGTGAGGAGATCGGTCATGCGGGCATGTTGAGCAGCAGCTCGATCGCCTGCTTGTACTTCGCAAGCCGTTCGTGATCGCGAGGCGTGGGCGACGTGATGCGCGAGAGGTCGCTGTTGTCGTGCAGGTCCGCCAGCTTCACGGCGCGCCCGATCGGGTTCCGTGCGGCGCGCAGCACGAACGCCGTGTAGGTCTCGCCTGGCCGCTTTGTTACCGTGTCGAGCGCATCGATGACGGCCTCCGAGAAGCCGTCGCGGCGGAGATTTTCGACCGTGACCGGCGTGTCCTCGATGACGTCGTGCAGCACGGCGACGATGCGCTCCTCGGCATCGCGCACGCCGAGCATCACACGAAGCGGATGAAGGATGTACGGCTGCCCGGCCTTGTCTACCTGGCCAGCGTGGGCTGCGGCCGCGATAGCTATCGCTTTTTCAAGAGTGCTCGCGAGGCGTCGTCCTCTGTCATGACCATTTGCCGAATTCAAGGTACGGCGCAAAGCGGGCCTTGCAGCCCTCGGCCGTCTCGTTCCCAAAGAAACGAAGTCCCTCATGCATGACCTTCCGAGCTCCGGAGCCGCTTGCCAAGTCTCCACTCGATGCAGCGACCTCCCGAGAATCGTCCATCTCCGCCGCCTTGGCGAGCAGATCTCGCAAGTAGGCTTCCATCTTGGCGCCGAACAAAAAGCCGGCTCGGGGGCACGCGTTTTGCAGTTCGGCTCGCGCCAGGTTGCGAGCGCCTTGTGAGGAACTCGACGTCCCTCGGTGCAGTGAGCACAGCTTACAAGCGAGCTCGAAGATCGGCTCGCGCTTTTCGAAGAGGTCGAGCCGGAACTTTTGACGAGCGATCACCGTCTGGCGTATCGCGATCGCGGCCGCGAGCAACGCCAACACGATCGTGGCACCCAGCTTCCACCACTCGATGGTCGGTGTTTCGGCCACTTACGCAGCCCTCCGGTCCCATTGAAGTGCCGCGAGCCATGCGTCGAGCTGCAGCTGCGCTGCCCAGTCGATGTAGAAGCCTGTCTCGACGTCGACCTCAAAGTCTGGCGGCTCGCCTCCCAGGCGCGCGCTCTCCGCACTAAACCACTGTTCGAACGCCTCGCGATCGGTCACAGGCCAAGCCCGGCCGGACTCGGCGGCAGCACCTGCCCCGGCACGCCGCGCGTAGCTGGCGTCATTAGGAAGCGCACGGCCGGCGGTCCCATCACCGGCACGATCGGTGCGAACTTCGGCGACATCCACGCGACGTTGCTGATCGTCCGCGCGCGGCGCGTGTCGAGGTCGCCACCGTGCATGCGAAGCTCCTCGAGGATCTCCATGGCGTGCCCTTCAGAGTCGCGCAGGTCCCGCCGCAGTTGCAGGATCTCGGCCTCGAGGGCAGCACTCCGATGCTCGGCTAAGTCGGTGCGAGCAGCACGCTCGGCGACGGCCGGGAAGCGGCAGATGATCTGCACGCGAAGCCACAGGCGCTCGCGCTCCGTCTGCGGTTCAGCGCGACCTTCACACACCTCTAGGAAATGTCGCTGCTTCTCCGTCTGAGGCGCCGTGCGCATGCAGGCGATCTCGTCGAGCTTTGCGCCGTAGCGCCGGATCCAGCGCCGCTCGTCCTCG
>CAXTJC010000470.1:0-2889 GCA_964244225.1 uncultured Acidobacteriaceae bacterium | reverse complement strand
CGGAGCGATCATGCCGGCCCGTGCGCCCGCCTCGATGCTCATGTTGCACACCGTCATCCGGCCCTCCATCGAGAGCGCGCGAATCGCCGAGCCCGCATACTCCACCACGCATCCGGTCGCGCCATCCGTCCCGATGCGACCGATGATCTCGAGGATGATGTCCTTGGCCGTAACACCATACGGCAGCTCGCCCTCCACGTTGATCCGGAAGGTCTTCGGCTTGTCCTGCGGCAGCGTCTGCGTCGCCATTACGTGTTCGACTTCGGAGGTCCCAATGCCGAACGCGAGCGCGCCAAATGCGCCATGTGTCGACGTGTGCGAGTCGCCGCAGACGATCGTCATGCCCGGCTTAGTCGCGCCCAGCTCCGGGCCGATCATGTGCACGATGCCTTGCTCAGGCGCCTGCACGTCGAAGAATTCGATACCAAACTCGGCACAATTACGCCGCAGCGCATCCACCTGCTTCGCCGAGATTTGGTCCGCGATCAGCAGGCGATCCTGGACGCTCGTCGTGGGCACATTGTGGTCGACCGTGGCGATATGCCGGTCTGGTCGCCGCACCGTACGACCTGCAAGCCGCAGGCCTTCAAATGCCTGCGGACTCGTCACCTCATGAACCAGGTGCAGATCGATGTAGAGCAGTGTCGGCTCGCCCGCGGGCTCGGCCACCAGGTGCTGCTCCCAGACTTTTTCAAACAGGGTCTTCGGTATCTTCATTGATGTGTTCATGGTTGAACCTTTGTCTCTGAACTGGTTTCGGCTGGCAGCGTGTTGTGCGCTCCGAGTGTCGCCGGGCTGACCGGGTGTGGCGTGCCGTCAGGATCAACGACAAACACGCGTGTAATGTTTTCGAGCGCCTCGCCCGGCGCAGTTGGCTGCGCCGTCCATCGCGCAACACTGCGGCAGAGAGCAGGCGGCAGGTGATCGAGCGCCATCGCGCGATTGCTGAAGACCCACATCGTATACGCCGCGTCTGCCTGGTCCACAGTCTTGTTGTCGCTGATCCAGTCGATCGCAGCAAACACGATCAACGGTTGAGGCAGACCGAAATCGACCCAAAGCATTCCGCGATCGGGGCAAAAGCTCTGCACACAGGCATCCGCGGTCAGATAGCGATTGTCATCATTGATCACAGTTCCGGGAGGACCCGTCAGGAACGCGCTGGCAGCTTCGTCAAGCGGTCTTCCTTCACCCCAGAAGGATTGCGGCGCCGTGAGATAGTGCTTGAGAAAAGGCTTGAAGCGCGTATCGAGCGCAAGCCTGTTCTCATCACTGCCGGGTAGAGCACTGGCGTAGGTCCACATCCAACTCAGGTCTTCTGCCTTCTCCGCGCGATGCAGCGTCACCTGTGGTGAGTGCAGTTGCGCACGCATCACAGGCGATAAGAAAACCGCAACTCCAGAGAGCATCGCGATACTGAGGAAAGTCCGCATGGGTGAGCGCACAGCCGATCAGACGGCGTGCATCGATCCTTTCCGGCCCAGATCCTGGGACAACGCTTCATGCACCAGCCGTCCCATCGCCTCGGTCGACACCCATGCGGCACTCTGATCCCGCCGTATATCCGCCGTGCGATGGCCATTATCGAGAACGCGGCGTACCGCGCTCTCAACCGCCATCGCCTCCTGCTCCAGTCCCGCCGAATGCCTCAGCACCATCGCCGCCGTCAGAATTGCACCGAGCGGATTCGCCTTGCCCGTGCCCGCAATATCCGGTGCCGAACCGTGGACCGGCTCATATAGATTCACCGCGCCACCAATCGTCGCCGACGGCAGCATGCCGAGCGACCCGGTAATCACACCTGCCTCGTCGGACAAAATATCGCCGAAGAGATTCTCGGTCAGCACCACATCAAAGCTGCGCGGCGTGTTCATCAGGTGCATCGCCATGGAATCGACGAGCTGATGTTCGAGCGTTATACCCGGATACTCCGGTGCCAACTCCGTGACCGTTGCACGCCACAGCTGTGAGGTCTCGAGCACATTTGCCTTGTCCACCGACGTTACTTTGCCGCGGCGTTTGCCCGCGAGTTCAAACGCGATCCGTGCCACGCGGATCACCTCGTCGCGCGTGTACCGCATCGTGTTGAAGGCCGCGCCCGTTTCCTTGTTCCATTCGCGCGGTGTGCCAAAGTACAGACCGCCCAGCAGCTCGCGTACAAACAGAATGTCAACGCCTGCGGTCACGTCAGCACGCAGCGGCGAGCTCGCCGCGAGAGCCGTGTAGGCCACCGACGGCCGCAGATTGGCAAAGCCTCCCAGCGCCTGCCGAATCTGCAGCAGACCCGCCTCCGGCCGCTTGTCCGGTGTCAGCGAGTTGAACCTGTTATCGCCCACAGCGCCCAGCAACACAGCGTCGCTGGCCAGCGCATGGTCAATCGTCGCCTGCGGCAGCGGTGTACCCGCCTGCGTGATCGCCACACCGCCGATCAGCGCCTCCGTAAACGTGAACTCATGGCCGCCATGATCGGCAACCGCGCGCAGAATGCTCACCGCCTCGCGTGTTACCTCCGGCCCAATGCCGTCGCCCGGAAGAACTGTAACCTTCAGCTGCACATATCCTCCTTGCCTCGCAGTGAGGACATCTCGCCGCAGGCTAGGACGCTGTAAGCGTCGGCTGCGGTGCCTGCAGCAGGTCCAGAAGATCCTGCTCGTAGATTGCTTTCCTGCGATCGGCGAGCTCGGTAAATCGCTGGTAGATGCTGTTGAGCTCGTCGTTTGTCAACGTATGTCCCAGCGCCTTCAAGCGGTGCTCGAGTGCGCGCCGCCCACTGTGCTTGCCAAGCACGATGTGATTGGTCGTCACACCCACCGACTCCGGAGTCATAATCTCGTAGGTAAGCGGGTTCGCCAGCACGCCATGCTGGTGGATGCCGGACTCATGTGCAAA
>CAXTJC010000469.1:0-2911 GCA_964244225.1 uncultured Acidobacteriaceae bacterium | reverse complement strand
AACCGAGTCGAGGTCGGCGAGAAGCAGTTCGGTGTTGATGATGTCGATGTCGTGCAGCGGATTGACTCCGCCGGCGACGTGGATGACCTCAGGGTCGTCGAAGCAGCGGACGACGTGGCAGACGGCGTCCGTCGCACGGATGTGGCCGAGAAATTGATTGCCCAGGCCTTCGCCCTTGCTCGCGCCCTCGACGAGGCCGGCGATGTCGATGAACTCCATCGTTGTCGGGACCAGGCTCTTCGGCTTGATCAGCGCCGCGATCTTCTGCAGGCGCTCGTCGGGCACGGTGACGACGCCGGTGTTCGGATCGATGGTGCAGAAGGGGTAGTTGGCCGCCTGCGCCTTGGCAGAGGTGAGCGCGTTGAAGATGGTGGACTTCCCGACATTGGGAAGACCGACGATTCCGCAGTTCAAAGGCATGAGTCTATTGAAACATGATGTGTGCGTCAGCTCATGGAGGCCGCGGTCGTGATGAGAATGTCCTGGCATTCCACTTCGCAGCAGTCGGTTGTAGCATGGCCTGCATGCTGAGCCGACGATCTTTCAGCCGTCTTGCGGGTCTGAGTGCAACGAGTGTGTCTCTTGCGCCATGGCAAAGCTTCGGGCAGGCACCGCCGGAGCCGCACGGCGCGGCGGCGGCATCGCAGATATCCGTGATGCTGTGGACACTAAAGACGGGGCGGAGCTTCGAGCAGCGGCTCGATGTTGCCGCGCAGGCCGGCTACCGCCATGTCGAGCTTGTCGATGAGTTTCTGCACTGGTCGGACGCGGACTTTACGCGCATCCTGGCGACGATGCGGTCGCTCGGCATCACGGTCGATGCCACGGCCGGGATGAAGACCGGCTTCGCGGATCCGGCCCGGAGCGATGCTTTTCTCGCAGAGTTGCAGGGCCTTGCGGCTGTTGCGAACCGTCTGCAGTGTCCGCAGATTATTCTGCTCTCCGGCAACAGGATCGAGGATCTGCCGAAGGGCCAGCAACATGAAGCCTCGCTTGAGACCCTGCGCCGCGCCGCCGATCTGCTGCAGCGGGAGAACCTGACGGGTGTGATTGAACCGATCGATCGCCTGGAGAATGCTGCGATCTACCTGGATGGAGTGACCGAGGCCTTTGCGCTGACACGCGCCGTTGCCAGCCCTCATCTGCGGGTTCTCTATGACCTCTACCATGAGCAGCGAAGCCAGGGAAATCTGCTGGAGAAGCTCGAGCAGAATATCGATCAGGTCGGTCTCATTCACGTTGCGGATGTGCCTGGACGGCACGAGCCCGGCACCGGCGAGATGAACTTCGGCAACCTGTATCGCGCGCTCAGCCGGCTGCACTACAAGGGCGTGGTTGCGATGGAGTTCTATCCAACGGGCGACGCGGTCGAGACGTTGCGGCGGGCGCGCATGGAGGCTGCGCGGGGTGTAGAGACGTCTGCCTGAGATGTGCAGGATCCGCATCCTACGGTGCAGGTCCGGCCGCTGATGGCGGACTGCGAAGGGCCATGGAGAATGACAGTATGAGCATCAAGCATTTGGTTTTGAGTTTGTCGGCGGCTGCTGTGATGCTGCTGGTTCCAACCGCGGTACTGGCTTTTGCAACTGCATCTGAAGCGGACAAGGTCTTTGTCGGCAAGGTGTCGCAGGGCGGCGCCTACGAGGTAGAAGCAAGCCGTTACGCCGAGACGAAGGCGGTTGCGCCCGACGTGAAGGACCTTGCCATCACGGAGGTGCACGACCATACACTGGTCGGCGGCAACCTGAAGAGGATCGCCGCGGCGACCGGCATACCTGCGGCTCCGGTGTTGAACGCCGAGTTCAAGGAGCGTCTCGCCAAGCTGAAGTCGGTCCGCGTGGCGGACTTTGACGCAGCGTATATCGCCGATATGCAATCCATTCACGATAAGGATGAGAAGCTGTTCGCGCAGGAGGCGAACGACGGCTCGGACAGCTTTAAGACCTTCGCGCACCAGACGGATATGATCGTGAAGCGACACATCGGCGCGCTGCACGGACTGGATGCGAGGTAGTGAGCTGCTGGGATCGAGGTAGTTGTCCTATTTGTGGACACGGTAAAGATGGCCGCGACCGAGCCGTGACGAGCCCAGATCACCATGCCACTCGATCTTTCCGCGAAGCTCACGGATGGATCGCTGCGCATGCGTCTCTATAAGCATACGAAGCGCCTCCTCAACAACGGCCTTCTTTGTGTGCTCCACTGAGGCGCATCGCTTGCTGGATGAGTGCGTCGTCGATCTCGATATTGATCCGCATAGCCGCCTCAAAGTAATTAACGCGTTTCATCCTGAGTATCACGCAGAGGATCACGGATAGATTCGGTTCAGCGTCCGCGCGAAGGGAATGGTTTCGCGCACGTGATCGAGGCCGCAGATCCAGGCCACCACGCGTTCGATGCCCATGCCGAAGCCGGCGTGCGGCACGGAGCCGTAGCGGCGCAGGTCGAGGTACCACTGGAATGCGGCGAGCGGCAGGTTGTGCTCCTCGAGGCGCGACTTCAGCAGGTCGTAGGAGTCCACGCGCTGCGAGCCGCCGATGATCTCGCCGTAGCCCTCGGGCGCGAGGACGTCGACGCAGAGCGCCTTGCTGGGGTCGATAGGGTCGGGCTGCATGTAGAAGGCCTTGATGACCGCGGGATAGCGATGCACCATGACGGGGCGATCGAACTGTGAGGAGATGTAGGTCTCATCGGGCGAGCCGAAGTCGTCACCCTCTTTGTGCCGCGTCTCGATCAGACCCTTGGCGAACGCGTCTTCGAGCATGGCGTGCGCTTCATTGTAGGTAATGCGCGGGAACGGCGTCTTGATATTTTCGAGCTTGCTAGCGTCGCGGCCGATCACGGTAAGGTCCGCGCGATGCGATTCCAGCACGCGTGCGACGATGTGGCTGAGAAAGTTTTCAGCAAGCTC